>JAFACP010000090.1 GCA_023425455.1 Pseudomonadota bacterium
CTGCTGGTTAGCCCCCATAATCACATCGCCTTTTTTCAGGCCGATACGCGCGGCAGGCGAGTTGGTTTTCACGTTATTCACCACCACCCCTTTATCATTGCCCTTGTTGCTCATCTCAGCGCCTTCAATGCCGCTGAAGATGGAGCTGGAATCGACCTGATTCTGGCTGCTCTGCTGCAGTTCCAGGCTGACGTTGACGGGCTTACCGTCACGTAACAGGCCAAGGGAGATTTTGCTGCCTACCGGCATAGAGCCCACTTCTGCGCGCAACGCAGCAAAACTGCTGATGGCTTTACCGTTCAGGGAGGTGATCACATCCCCCGCTTTGATACCCGCTTTGGCGGCAGAGGAGTTGGGCATCACCTGGCTGACGAAGGCTCCACGCTGCGCATCAACTTTCATCGCCTTCGCCAGTTCGGAGTTCAGCTCGGTGCCAAGAATACCCAGCTCGCCGCGTTTCACCTGGCCATACTGCACCATCTGCGCCGTCAGGTTTTTCACCATATTACTCGGGATAGCAAAGCCGATACCGATATTGCCGCCGTCTGGCGCCAGAATCGCAGTGTTAATACCAATCAGCTCACCGTTCAGATTGACCAGTGCGCCACCGGAGTTACCGCGGTTGATCGCGGCATCCGTCTGGATAAAGTTCTCATAGTTTTCGGCATTCAGGCCGCTACGCCCCAGCGCGGAGACAATCCCCGACGTCACGGTTTCACCCAGACCAAACGGGTTACCGATCGCCACGGTATAGTCGCCCACGCGCAGAGCGTCAGAGTCGGCAATCTTAATCGCCGTCAGATTTTTCGGATCCTGGATCTGGATCAGCGCAATATCAGAACGCGGATCTTTGCCCACCACTTTGGCGTCAAATTTACGACCATCGCTCAGTTGAACCTTAATGGTAGTGGCGTTCTCGACAACGTGGTTGTTGGTCACGACGTAGCCTTTAGCCGCATCAATGATTACGCCCGAACCCAGCGCCATAAATTTCTGCTGCTGGCCGCCGCCCTGGCTGTCATCACCTGCTCCACCGCCCTGGCAGAATGGCGAACTCTGGAACGGAGACCCGTCCTGGCAGAACGGCGAGTTATCGCCAAAGAACTGCTGGAAATTACGCGGCATACGCGGCGTATTCACGGTTGTACTGCCTTCAACGTTAATACTCACCACCGATGGCATCACCTTATCAAGCATCGGTGCCAGGCTTGGCATCTGCTGCGCGGTTGCTGCAGAAGAGGCGGTCTCTGCTGCGGTTGCAGACAGTGGAGACAGCGCCAAACCTAAACTCAGCGCCAGTGCGCTCATTGCTAATGTGGTTTTTTTCATGTTTATCAATCTCGATTTCCAGGTAACGCAAAATTGCTGTGTAAGCTCAGATTCGTTTTATACCGCTTAGTTCCGGGATTAACTTTATGGAAAAAGTAAAAATTTATTGGTCATCTTTACAAAACTCAGACGTTATTCAACGGCCATGAGTTTGCGATACTCGTCCCAGGCATACAAATCTGTCATGCCGCTGATATAGTCCTGAATCAACCGACAGCGATAATAATATTCCAGCACTGGCCACTGAGCGGTTTGCGGGTTCAATTTACTGACGGCCTCAACATACGCCAGACGATGGCGGGTTGACAGTTTATGGTACAAGCGGGATTCAATCGGTAAACGCCGTACGCGCTCTTTTTCGACAAGCTCGCTGAACTCATCGACGGATAATTGCAACAGCGGCTGATAAATGTCGAGCAACCCGCGGATAACCCGATATCCCTGCAGCTCTAACTGCTCGACATCCGGGTGGCTGAAAACATGGTGCACTGCCACATTTTTATATAATTCAAGAAGTTGACTGAAATCGCTATCATCTTCCAGCAACGCGTGATTGAATTCCCCGTCAAAAATCATCGGCAGGTTATCTATAAAACGCGATGCCGCATAGGGAACCAGCTTATTTAATGTATTGACCCGTAAATACATAAAGAACTGATCTTCCGTGCTGCGGCTCAATGAATTAGAGCGCGATTTTTCCCATGCATTTTCGACCACCTGAGCAAATAACGACCCTTTCTCATGTTTTCCCCACGCGTCATAAAGATGCTGATAAAGTTCATCGACACTGAATATTCTTTTCTCGACGGCATCTTCCAGATCGGCAACACAATAAGAAATATCGTCGGCGGCTTCCATAATCCAGGTTAGTGGAAAGCGTCCGGTTGGCGTCAATGAAAGTTCTTTACGCAAACGCGCAATATAGCCCTCTTCCGATAAATAGTAGCCGGGCTTTTTCATCAGATAATTGTGCGACGCAGGGGGTTCCCCCATCCACCACGCGGGTCGCGTATATTTCAGAATGCAGCCGACCTGCGACCAGGTCAGGTTCATCCGCATCAGGGTATGCACCAGGCGGATCCCCTGGGCGTTGCCCTCGAAATGGCAGAGGTCCTGACGCACTTTACGGCGAACGTCATTGACGCCCTCTTCACCTTCGCGCAGGCGTAAATCCCGGACGAGACAACGGTCATCGCTAAGCGGCTGGCTCATGGCATCGGCGGGAAAAAGGCGCTGCCTGAACCAGTCATTGATGGCGGCCTCGCCGAAATGGCCAAACGGAGGGTTGCCGATGTCGTGCATCAGGCAGGCCATCTCCACGATACTCTCAAACGGCCCGGTCAGTTCATCAAGGCCATACGTCTCCAGCAACTTCAGCTCTTTAAGACGGCTTAAGATCTCCCTGGCAATGTAGCGCCCGACCTGCTGAACTTCCATTGAGTGGGTCAGACGCGTGCGGACCGCCGCATTACGCTCAAGCGGAAAGACCTGGGTCTTTTGCTGCAAACGCCGTATCGCCGGGGAGTTAATTATGCGCCCACGATCGCTTTCAAAGATCCGCAGGATCTCATGCTCACTTTTCGCTCCCTGCGGGGAACGGAAACGACGATGCCAGTTAATTTTGGTACGAAAATCGATTGGTGCCATGTGCTCCCCCGCGTGAGAATACGTTTCCCGTTTAGCGCATGATAGACTATGCATCTTAACAAGGCACATCGCGAGTAAATCTATGAAAATCGGCATTATTGGTGCAATGGAAGAAGAAGTCACGCTGCTGCGTGACAAAATTGAGAATCGTCAGACCCTCTCGCTGGGCGGTTGCGAAATTTACACCGGCCAGTTAAACGGCGTTGACGTTGCTCTGCTGAAATCAGGCATCGGTAAAGTGGCGGCTGCGCTGGGAGCCACACTGCTGCTCGAACGCTGCAAACCGGATGTGATCATCAATACCGGCTCGGCAGGCGGTCTGGCCCCAACGCTGAAAGTGGGCGATATCGTCGTGTCTGACGAAGCACGTTACCACGATGCCGACGTGACGGCATTCGGCTACGAGTACGGCCAGCTTCCGGGCTGCCCGGCGGGCTTCAAAGCCGACGACAAGCTGGTCGCGGCAGCGGAAAGTTGCATTGCAACGCTCAATCTCAACGCGGTGCGCGGTCTGATTGTCAGCGGCGATGCCTTTATTAATGGCTCGGTTGGGCTGGCGAAAATCCGCCATAACTTCCCGCAGGCGGTTGCCGTTGAGATGGAAGCGACGGCCATTGCGCACGTCTGCCATAACTTCAAAGTACCGTTTGTCGTCGTTCGCGCGATCTCTGACGTGGCCGACCAGCAGTCTCACCTGAGCTTCGACGAGTTCCTGGCCGTTGCGGCAAAACAGTCCACCGTGATGGTCGAAACGCTGGTACAGAAACTGGCACGTGGGTAAGTTTAGCTTAAGGGCGCTTTGCGCCCTGCTCCTGCTGGCACCGGTATGGCTGTTCGCAACGCCGCGTGTCATCACCCTTTCCCCGGCGAATACCGAACTGGCCTTTGCCGCCGGTATAACGCCGGTGGGGGTTAGCAGCTTCTCCGATTACCCGCCCGAGGCCGCCAGCATTGAACAGGTGGCAACATGGCAGGGGATGAACATCGAACGCATCGTCGCGCTGAAACCCGATCTGGTGCTGGCCTGGCGCGGTGGCAACGCCGAACGCCAGGTCAATCAGCTGACGTCGCTCGGTATCAGGGTGATGTGGATTGATGCGGTCAGCATCGAGCAGGTCGCACAGGCGTTACGCGCGCTGGCGCCGTATAGCCCGACACCGCAGAGAGCCGAACAGGCCGCGCGACAGATGCTCAACGACTATGCCGCGCTGAAAGAAAAATACGCGGCTTACAGCAAAAAACGTGTATTTCTGCAGTTTGGCAGCCAGCCTCTGTTCACTACCGGAAAAGGCTCTATTCAGAACCAGGTGCTTGAGGTTTGCGGCGGTGAAAACATCTTTGCCGCCAGCCGGGTGCCCTGGCCTCAGGTCAGTCGGGAACAGGTTCTGGCACGCCAGCCGCAGGCCATCGTTGTCGTCGGCAATGCGACCGAGATCCCCAAAATCGAACAATTCTGGCAGCAGCAGCTGAAAATTCCGGTGATCCCCCTGAACAGCGACTGGTTTGAACGGGCCAGCCCGCGTATTATCCTCGCCGCAAAACAACTCTGCGCCGCGCTGGCACAGAGTCACTAACATAGATATAGACCCGAAGGTTCGAGGATTTAACGATGCTCGTGTATTGGCTGGATATTCTTGGCACAGCCGTGTTCGCTATCTCCGGCGTTCTGCTTGCCGGCAAATTACGTATGGACCCGTTTGGCGTTCTGGTGTTGGGTGTGGTCACCGCGGTGGGCGGCGGAACCATCCGCGATATGGCGCTGGCAAATGGCCCGGTCTTTTGGGTAAAAGACCCCACCGATCTGGTGGTAGCGATGGTCACCTGCCTGCTGACGATTGCCCTGGTGCGTCAACCGCGCAGACTCCCCAAATGGATTTTACCGGTACTGGACGCCGTGGGGCTGGCCGTCTTTGTGGGAATCGGGGTCAATAAAGCGTTCAACGCGGGCACGGGGCCGATGGTGGCCATCTGCATGGGCGTGCTGACTGGCGTAGGCGGCGGCATTATTCGCGATATCCTGGCACGCGAAGTGCCGATGATCCTGAGAACCGAAATCTACGCGACAGCCTGCATTGTCGGCGGAATTGTGCACGCCACGGCCTACTATACGTTTGCCGTCCCGCTGGAAAACGCGGCAATGCTGGGAATGGTTGTCACGCTGGCGATCCGGCTGGCGGCCATACGCTGGCATTTGAAATTGCCCACCTTTGCGCTGGATGAAAACGGGCGCTAAGAACGCAAAAACGGTAACCTTTCGGTTACCGTTTTTGTTTGTAAGCCTTGCCCCCTCAGGGAAGGCAGACCGGGCGCATCAGATGCTGAAGGAGGAGCCACACCCGCAGGTGCTTTTCGCATTTGGGTTGGTCACCACAAAGCGAGAACCTTCCAGGCCTTCGGTATAGTCAACCGAGCCGCCTACCAGATATTGCAGGCTCATCGGGTCAACCACCAGTGCGACCCCCTGTTTCTCAATGGTCATGTCGCCATCGTTAACCTGGTCATCAAAGGTAAAACCATACTGGAAGCCGCTGCAGCCGCCGCCGGTAATATAAACACGCAGTTTCAGATCCGGATTGTCTTCGTCGGCAATCAGGGTTTTCACTTTGTTGGCTGCTGCTTCGGTAAATTGCAACGGCAGCGCTACGTCATCACTCATCTTATGCTCCCATGAATACTGCTTACTGCTATTGGGTAAAAATCACCCAATTCTTGTTGTCATTATCTAATACCCTGGTAATTCATTCAAGTATTCTGCGCCAGGGCCCGATCGGCCTCCTGCTTCGCCAGGGTGCGCGCAAGGATGGTGGAGTATAACGGTTTTCCCCCCAGGAACTGGGCTAATAGTGTCGCGCCGAGACAGGTAATGATCATTGGCAATATGAGCTGATAATTATCCGTCATCTCCAGCACCAGGATGATCCCGGTTAATGGCGCACGCAGGGAAGCCGCCAGCAGCGCCCCCATTCCCGCCACCGCAAAGGTGCCGGCCTCCAGATGATAGGCCGGGAAACCGGCCGCCGCCGCCATGCCGAATGCCGTACCCAGCAGGGTTCCCAGCGCCAGCATTGGCGCAAAAATCCCACCCGGCGCGCCGGAGGAGAAGCAGAGCACCGTGGTGATAACCCGCGAGATAAACATAAACAGCAGCAGACCCACGCTGAAATTTCCCGCAGCGGCAATGGGGATCAGGCCAAAACCGCTTCCCGTCGCGTCAGGCTCAATCAATCCAAGTATGCCGCAGGCGCCCCCCAGCAAACCGCCAATCAGCACCCAGCGCGTGGTATTCCCCTGATGCAGATGCTGAAACATATCCTGAGCTTTTAAAATCAGGGTGTTAAAAATCGGGCCAACAACCCCAAAAATCATACCGAGGATCAGATACAGCCAGAGCGTATTCACCGGCGCATTGGTCAGTTTCCCCACCTCCATCACGGCGCCCTCACCGTTGAAAATGCGAAACACAATGCTCGACATAATGACGCCGGTAAACACCGCTTTAATTGAGATCAGGTTATAACGAAACTGAGCGCGCATCTCCTCGATAATAAACAGGATCCCTGCCAGCGGGGCGTTGAACGCCGCAGACAGCCCCGCCGCCGCCCCGGTCGCCAGCAAAGTATGACGCGCTTCAGTGCTGCGCATTCGGAACAGATCGCTGACCAGACGTCCGACATTTCCCCCGAGCTGCACCGTGGGGCCTTCCCGGCCCAATACCATCCCGGCGCCGAGCGTCCCCAGACCACCGAAGAATTTTACCGGGATCACCCGCCACCAGCGTACCGGTCGCAGCTCTTCAAGGGCGCCTTCAATTTCAGGGATCCCGGAGCCGCCCGCTTCCGGTGCGAATTTGCGCACCAGAAAGTATCCGCCCATCGCCAGCACCGCCGACAGGCCAAACGCCCATACCCAGACCAGCCAGCCGCGATCGGCATATCCGGCCACTGTCCCAATCCGCCAGTTAAGCACTGCGTTAACCGCTTTTTCGAATGCGACACCCACAAGCCCGGCCAGGGAGCCGACAACCGCAGCAGCCAGCAGCGTCGCCAGCGGCGTCTTATCGCGATTGAGCAATCGCCGGATACTGACCCGGTGCCGCGCACGGGTAAATTGTTGTTCTTCAAAAGAGGGAGACGTTGATTTCATTACCTGATCTTTTTAGTCATACAAATTGGCGCAAGGATTTTACCAGAGTGAACCCCTGAATCCCCTGAAAATTACTGAGCAAATGTTTATCCATTAGCGGGGCAAAGATTTCATAACCTTCCGTGAATCACTTAGAATAGCGTGCTTACCCACTTTATACGAACCAGGAACGACGCATGAGCAAGTCAGAAAACCTCTACAGTGCAGCCCGCGAGCTAATCCCGGGAGGTGTAAACTCACCGGTTCGCGCCTTTACCGGCGTGGGGGGAACACCGCTGTTTATCGAACGCGCGGACGGCGCGTACCTGTTTGATGTCGATGGCAAAGCCTATATCGATTACGTCGGCTCCTGGGGACCGATGGTGCTGGGACATAATCACCCTTCGATTCGTAACGCGGTCATTGAAGCGGCGCAGCGCGGCCTGAGCTTTGGCGCGCCCACCGAGATGGAAGTCAAAATGGCGGCGCTGGTCACCGAGCTGGTGCCGACCATGGATATGGTACGCATGGTGAACTCCGGTACGGAAGCGACCATGAGCGCCATCCGCCTGGCGCGTGGTTTCACCGGCCGCGACAAAATCATCAAGTTTGAAGGTTGCTATCACGGTCACGCGGACTGCCTGCTGGTCAAAGCCGGATCTGGCGCGCTGACTCTCGGTCAGCCGAACTCTCCGGGCGTTCCGGCTGATTTCGCAAAACATACCCTGACCTGCACCTACAACGATCTGAACAGCGTTCGCGCCGCGTTCGAAGAGTATCCGCAGGACATCGCCTGCATCATCGTTGAGCCGGTTGCCGGCAACATGAACTGTATTCCTCCACAGCCGGACTTCCTGCCGGGTCTGCGCGCCCTGTGCGACGAGTTTGGCGCGCTGCTGATTATCGATGAGGTGATGACCGGCTTCCGCGTCGCGCTGGCTGGCGCACAGTCGTACTACGGGGTAGAGCCCGACCTGACCTGTCTTGGCAAGATCATCGGCGGCGGAATGCCGGTCGGTGCCTTCGGCGGCCGTAAAGAGGTGATGGAGGCGCTGGCCCCGACCGGGCCGGTTTACCAGGCCGGTACGCTCTCCGGCAACCCTATCGCCATGGCGGCGGGTTTCGCCTGCCTGAGTGAAGTGGCCCAGCCGGGCATCCACCAGACCCTGACCGAACGCACCACCCAGCTGGCAAACGGCCTGCTGGACGCCGCAGAAGAGGCCGGTATTCCGCTGGTTATCAACCATGTTGGCGGCATGTTTGGGATCTTCTTTACCGGGGCGAAAACCGTAACCTGCTATCAGGACATGGTGCAGTGTGACGTCGAGCGCTTCAGGCGTTTCTTCCACCTGATGCTGGAAGAGGGGGTGTACCTGGCGCCTTCCGCGTTCGAGGCGGGCTTTATGTCCGTGGCGCACAGCGAAGAAGATATCAATAACACCATCGACGCCGCGCGCAAGGTGTTCAGCAAGCTCTGAGTAACCAGCCATATTGCCGGGTCGCCTGACCCGGCCTGTTTTACCGGCTCTGCTTCCTCAGCAGATAGATAAAGTACGGTGCGCCAATGAACGTGGACAGCAATCCCGCCGGGATCTGATACGGGAACAGCACCATTCTTCCGCACCAGTCGGCAAACACCAGCATCACCCCACCCGTCAGGGCTGACATCACAATGTGCGGCATCGCCCGGCGGAAGCCGAGCATTCGGGCGATATGCGGCGCCATCAGCCCCACAAAACTCAGCGGACCAATGGTCATTGTCGCCGTCGCCGTCAGGCAGGCCGCCAGCAGCAGCAAAGCGAGACGCGCAGGCGTGAGTGCGATCCCCACCGCGCGCGCCGTTTCACCGCCGAGCGGCAGAATGGTCATCCAGCGACGACACAGCGGAACTGTCGCCAGCAGAACGATCATCGCGGCTGCGGTATAGATCACCTGAGCCGGCGTTGCGCTGTAGGTTGAGCCGGAGATCCAGGTGAGGATCTGCGCCATACGCGGGTCGCCGCTCGCCTGCAGCATCATCAGCAGCATGGTGAATGCCGTGCTAAGCGCCATCCCGGCCAGCAACATCCGGTGCGGGGAAAAACCGCCGCGCCCGGAGGCGATGAGAATAATCAGCAGCGTCGCCGCCGCCCCAAGGCTCCCGGCGGGCATCAGCCAGCCAAACGCATTGCCCGGCACCAGGAACAGCATCAGCACCACGCCAAACGCCGCACCGGAGCTGATCCCCAGCACTTCAGGGCTGGCCATCGGGTTGCCGGTCAGCCGCTGGATAATACAGCCCGCCACCGCCAGCATAACGCCGGCGATCAGCGCCGAGGCGATGCGCGGCCAGCGCCACTGCATCAGCTGATTAAGCAGATCCCCTGTCGCCCAGTGCCAGCCAGTGGCATCGCGTCCCAGCGAAAGTGCGGCGAGGGTGGCGATGACCAGCAGCGCCAGCCCGGCCAGGCTAAACCACAGCACCGACTGACGCTCGGCGTAAACCTTATCCCCGGCGTCCATGGCCGGGGCGCTGATACTGCGCAGGCGCGGCAGCAACCACAGCAGCAGCGGCGCGCCAATCAAGGCGGTCACCGAGCCGGTAGAGACCTCCATCCACACCCGCGCCAGCCAGAGAATAAGCTGATCGGAAAGCCAGAGGATCAGCGCCCCAATCAGCGGCGCCAGCATCAGCCGCGCCAGCAGGCGACGCGCGCCGAGCATTTTTGCCAGCAGCGGCGCAAACAGGCCAATAAAGCCGATAATACCGACCGCGTTCACCAGTAACGCGCTGAGAACAATCGCCAGCGCCAGAGCACCCAGCCGCGCGAGAGACAGCGCCAGCCCCAGATTACGCGCTACGCCATCATCCAGCCCCATTAAGGTCAAAGGCCGCAGAAGCAGCAGCGTCAGCAGCGCGCAGCCTGCCAGCTGCGGCCACAGACGCTGAACGATGCTCCAGTCCGTCTGGGTAAGCGTGCCGGTGCTCCAGAGGAACATGCTTTGCAGTTGATCGTGGTGGAACAGCACCAGCAGCTGATTGATTGCCCCGCAGTAGAGGCTGACCACCAGTCCCGCCAGAATCAGGGTGACCGGCGACAGCCGCTTGCCCCAGGCCACGCCGAAGACCAGCGCCCCCACGATGCAGGCGCCGGCGAGAGCCGCAAATTGCGACGTCAGTACGCCAGGCAGGGCCCATAGCGTGGTGATGGTTATCCCGAGCTGCGCCCCGGTCGCGACGCCAAGCGTCGTCGGCTCGGCGAGCGGGTTACGCAAGACCTGCTGAAACAAGACCCCTGCCAGCCCTAACCCGGCGCCCACCAGTAAGGCGATGACCAGACGCGGCAGCAGGCTGTAGTGAAACAGCATTTGCTGAATATTATCGATATCCGGCGCGACAAAAGCCGCTCCCCACTGCCCCTGGGGGAGCGCTGTCGAAAGATTGATCCAGGTTAACGCCAGCGCCGTCAGGAACAGGGTCGCCAGCAGTAGCGTCGGGAAAGGAGCAATACGTGACCTCATGCCTGGCCTCCCAGCGCGTCGTCCAGCACCCGGGCAAAATGCATGGCAGAGAGCGTTGCGCCATAGAACCAGACGGCCGGCGCGCGCCGGAACCGCCGGGCACGCACAAACGGCATCGCCTGCCAGAGCGGCGTCGCCATCAGCATCTGCATCTCTCGTTCGTTGCCGTGATCGAAACAGAGCACATCCGCGTCGTGGAAGGCCGCCAGGCGGTCAATACCGACCGTGGTGCTTCCCCAGAAGGTCATCTCCCCGTCCCAGGCATTGCGGATCCCTACGCTATCCAGCACCTCCTGGAACAGGCAGTTTTTACCAAACACCAGCATGTGTCGGGCGTCCAGAAGCGTCACCATCAGCAGCGGGCGGTCGCCACGATGCGCAAAACGCGGCTTCAGCGAATCGATAAGCGCCTCAAACGCCTGCAGATGCTTTTTCGCCTCCGCCTCACGGTTGAGGAAATGCGCCATCTCGTTGAGGGAGTTTTTTGCCACCGTTAGCGGCTTTTTACCGTCGCTAAAGGCAAAGCCACGGCCAGGCGCGATACGGGCCATCGTCTCTTCGGACGGGCCATAGCCTGCAGACCAGAACAAAAATGAGGGTTTCATCTGCGTGAGCAGCTCGAGATTTGGCTCCGTACGCAGGCCGATATCGATAACCGTATCAGGCAGTTTCGGCTCGTTGACCCACAGGTTGTAGTTCGGAATATCCGCGACGCCATAAGGCGTGACGCCCAGCGCCATCATCAGCTCAACCGGCAGCCACTCCAGCGCCACAATGCGATGGGGATCGACTGTGGCCCCCCGCGCGACAGGCATTTTAAACAACAGCGGAGAGAGCGCCATGGCGGTCAGTAAACGACGACGACTAATCAGGACCGGTTCGCGCATCAGTAGACAAAGCTCACCGGTGCAGCCCCGGCAGGATGAGGCAAAATACCCATAGGAATACCGTAGATTTTTTCCAGCGTGTCACTGCGCATCAGTTCAGACGGCGTGCCCTGGGCAATCATTTCCCCGCCGCGCAGCGCCACAAGGTAGTCACAGTAACGGGCGGCCATATTGATATCATGCAAGACCGCGATGACCGTCAGACCACGCTGCTGGCTCAGGCGATGCACCAGCGCCAGCACGTCAACCTGATGCGCGATATCCAGCGCGGAGGTGGGTTCGTCAAGCAGCAGACAGCGGCTGTCCTGCGCCACCAGCATCGCAATCCAGGCGCGCTGACGTTCGCCGCCAGAGAGGCTGTCCACCAGACGATGCGCCAGCGGTTTTAAGCCAACCAGGCTAATGGCCTCTTCCACTTTCTCTCTGTCAGCCGCGCCAAAACGCCCGAGCGCACCGTGCCACGGATAGCGCCCTATCGCCACCAGCTCACGCACCGTCATCCCCTCTGCCTGTGGCAACTGCTGCGGCAGATAAGCCACCTTGCGGGCAAACGCTTTACTGCTCCAGCTTTCCAGCGGCTGTCCGTCCAGCAGAATGTCGCCGTCTGACGGCAGCTGATGACGACCAAGCATCTTGAGCAGCGTCGATTTGCCGGAACCGTTATGCCCGATAAGGCCGGTGACCTTGCCTGGCGGAAAGGTGATGGAGAGGGGGTGCAGCAAGGTACGCCCGGGCACGCGAAAGGAGAGATGATTGAGGGCAAAAGTGGTGTCAGAGTGCGTTTTGTTATCCTGCATGTCGGCCAACTTAGTAAAAAGGGCACGGAAAACCGTGCCCAAAAAAGAGATTAGAAGCGGAAGGTCGCGGTGGCGACAACCTGACGTCCTGCTCCCCAGTAACATGCGTATTCACTGTAGCAGCTGGAAACGTACTCGCGATCAAAGAGGTTGTTCACGTTGACACCGACTGAAGAGCCTGGCAATCCAAAGCGTGCCAGATCGTATTTCACCGCCGCATCTGCCAGCGCATATCCAGCAACGTTAAACGACTGATAGGCTTTTGGTGAAGATGCAGAGTAATAAGAGACAGTGTTACCGATGTAACGAGTACCTGCACCCAGGGTCAAACCACTTAACGCTGTTTCGTGGAATGTATAATCAGCCCACAGTGAGGCCATGTTACGTGGTACTTCCGCAGGACGACGACCTTCATACCAGGTGTCATGCGTGTATTTCGCGTCAGTGAAACTGTATGATGCCGTGACATCAACATTCGCCGTGAGTGCCGCTTTCGCTTCCAGCTCAAACCCACGGGAGCGAATTTCACCACCCTGTACACTAAACCCGCTGGTCGGGTTTGCCGGATCGGCAGTCAGGTTGTTGTTTTTAGTCAACTGGTAAACGGCTGCAGTCACAACTACCGGCAATTCTTTTGGAACGTATTTTATCCCTGCTTCATACTGTTTGCCGCGCGCCGGATCGAAGGGTTTCCCTCCCTGAGTAGTTCCCGAAACAGGCTCAAATGATTCGCTGTAACTGAAATACGGCGTAATACCGTTGTCGAACAGGTAGTTAATGCCCCCACGCCAGGTAAATGCCTGGTCGTTGATTTCAGCTGTCGTTCCGTTGGTTCGAGTCAGAGCAGAGGTTTTGGCGAAATCATAACGCCCCCCCATAGTCAGAACCCACTTATCCCATTCAGCCTGATCCTGCGCGTACAAACCTGTTTGCTCTTGACGATTCAATACCTTATACAGGTAATAAACATCAACATTAGGATTTCCATATGCAGGTTTCGTCATGCTGATTGGATTAGCAGTACCATAATCAGCATCAATGTCGTTACGCATCCGGAGATAATCAACACCTGTCAACAGAGTATGGTCAACTGCGCCTGTCGCAAATTTGGATTGCAGTTGCGTATCAACGGTGAACGAATTGAGATCTTCATCAGAACGAACATAAGCGCGACTGATCTGAGCTGGCGCAATATAACCGTTGCCGTAGACGGAACGATAAAGAGTATTAATTTTCGTGTAACGCAGATTTTGACGCAGGGTAAAAGTATCATCAAACTCATGCGCGAAACTGTATCCCACCATCTTCTGGCGACGTGCGATTTTGTTGTCTTTCTCACCCTCGTTGAAGTCAGTCGGCAATTTATGCGCTTTACCATTGGCATCATAGTAAGGCACAACCGTCCCTTCACGTGGCAACCAGCCGTAATAGCCCGCATCCGGATCGCTCTGGAAGTTGCTCAGGAAAGTAAAATCCGTTTTATCATCAGGACGCCAACTGAATGAAGGCGCAATCGCATAGCGCGTGGATTTCACCATCTCCTGCTGCGCATTTTCGCTGCGTCCAAGACCGGTCAGACGGTAAGACCATATACCGTTGTCGTCTATAGCATCGCTGAAATCAAACCCGGTCTGCCAAAGGTTATCAGTGCCCATTTTAAACTGAATTTCTTTAAGTGGCTCAGTAGTTGGGCGCTTGCTTACCATGCTCACTACACCACCTGGATGGCTTTTTCCGTACAGCACCGACGTCGGGCCACGCAACAGTTCCACACGCTCCAGGAAATACGGATCCATAGACGCTTCTGAATAGTTATCACCCTGCAGTTTCATACCATCCAGATATTGGTTGGTATTGACGGTAGTGGATGTCGTGAAACCACGAATCGATACCACGTCATAAGTCGTTGATGCACCACGTGTGGCAAAGACACTTGGTGTATACGCCAGTGCTTGCTTGACCGTGCCTGGCTGCTTCATGTCCATCTCTTCACGAGTGACGACAGAAATAGACTGTGGCGTTTTTTCAATTGGCGTATCAGTTTTGGTCGCCGTTGCAGTTCGTTTTGCCGCAATCGTTGCGGCCGGTCCCCAGGCGCTCTCCTGCGCAGCGGGTGCCGCCGTAACGGTAATGGTTTCTTCTTTTTTCGGGGTTTCGGCAGCATATGCAGGAGCAGACATGCCGGCAACCGCTGTGGCTACGACGACCGCGATGTGACGCAGCGACGTTTTCATTGGCTGAGCAGTATTGGAAAGCGCCATGGGTATATCTCTGATGGAAGAGTGAATGATAACGTAAACGAGAATTATTATTATGACCGCAGAATAATATGCGAAACGCTGGCGGCATAGCAAGCAGTATGCGGCCCTACAACAATTAAGGGTTTAAGAAATAAACAAGAGAAAACGCGGGGTTAATCAGAATTGAAACTGGGGTTAAGGAAATGGGTGATGCAGGTAAAAACGCCCCCTTCAGCAGAAGGGGGCGAGGAGATTAATTACCGCCAAACATATCTTTGATCCAGCCGGCCACGCCGTCGCTGTCCTTCTTCTCATTCTGCTGCTGAGCCGGTTGCTGCTGCGGTTGCTGCGGCTGAGAAGACTGATCGAACGGGTTCCCGCTCGGCTGCTGCGGCAGGCTTTGCTGGCAGAGCGCATCCGGGTTTGCCGTCCAGACCGGCAGCGAACGGACGCCGCCGCCGCAGACAAAGTTACCGGCGCTATCCACGCCCATATCGACGACGTCTTCCGGCGCAACCAGATTCAGCGGAACCGGGGACTGATTCGCCAGGTAGCGCTGGTAAATCGACATCGCCCCGCTGGCGCCATACAGCTTCGTTGGCTGGTTATTGTCACGCCCGACCCAGGTGATCACCACTTCACGGCCATCAATACCCGCAAACCAGGTATCGACGTTGTTGTTGGTGGTTCCTGTTTTACCCGCGAGATGCAGGCCAGGATACTTCGCGCCCAGCTGACGCCCGGTGCCACGCTGAACAACCTGCTGCATGGTCCATAGCGTCAGATAAGCCGCCTGAGCCGGTACTGCACGTTCCGCCTGCGGGTAGCTTTGATAGAGCACCGAACCATCTTCGGCAATCACCGAACGCAGCGCTGAAAGCGGCGCACGGTTACCGCCGCTGGCGATAGTCTGGAACGCCTGCGCCACTTCGATTGGCGTCAGGTTGAGGGCTCCCAGGATCATCGCCGGCACCGGATGCAGCTGATCTTTCGCCACGCCCAGCTTCTGCCAGGTGTCGGTGATCGCAGGCAGACCCAGCGCCATCCCCAGGTTAACGGTTGGCACGTTCATCGAACGAGTCAGTGCGTCCACCAGCATCACCTGCCCGCTGAACTGCTTGTCGTCGTTCTGCGGCGACCAGACCTGGCCATTCGGCTGACGCAGGGCAATTGGCGCATCGGCGATCCAGGTGTTCAGACGGTACTGGTTAGGCTGGCTCAGAGCGGTGAGATAGGTCGCCGGTTTTGCCAGCGAGCCAATTGAACGACGGGCCTGCATGGCGCGGTTGTAGCCGGCAAACTGCGGCTCTGCGCCGCCCACCATCGCACGCACTTCACCGGTATTGCGGTCTACGACCACCATCGCGGTTTCCAGATCGCTGAGCTTACGCTGTTTCTTCAGCGCCGGGATCCCTTCAACAGCCGCCTTTTCGGCCGCATCCTGGGCCACGGAATCAAAGGTGGTGAAAATCTTCACGCCGGAGAGATCTTTCACCTTATCACCCAGCTTCGCCTGCAGCTCCTGACGCACCAGCTGCATAAACGCAGGCTGTGGCGAAATCACGCCACCGCGCGGCTGCACGCCAAGCGGACGCGCGCTCAGCATGTCGTACAGCTCCTGGTCGATCACCTTCTGCTGCTGCAGCAGACGCAGCACCAGGTTACGCCGTTCGAGCGCCAGTTTCGGGTTCCGCCACGGGTTGTAGATGGAAGCCCCTTTTACCATTCCGACCAGCAGCGCCTGCTGATCAAGACTCAGCTCTTCGACCGGACGACCAAAGTAGTACAGACTCGCCAGCGGGAAACCACGGATCTCGTTATCACCGCTCTGCCCGAGGTAAACCTCGTTCATATACAGCTCAAGAATCCGATCTTTGCTGTAGCGGGCATCCATCAGCACAGCCATGTACGCTTCGTTGGCTTTACGCCAGTAGGAGCGCTCGCTGGAGAGGAACAGGTTTTTCACCAGCTGCTGCGTCAGGGTACTCGCCCCCTGCACCGTGCGTCCGGCGGTGAGGTTCGCCAGCAGCGCACGACCAATCGAGTACAGGCTGATGCCGTCATGCTCATAGAAATGACGGTCTTCGGTGGCCAGCAGCGTATCAACCAGCAGGTCCGGGAAACCGTTGCGGGCAACAAACAGGCGCTGTTCACCATTGGCTGAAGAGAGCATGGTGATCAGACGCGGATCGAGACGGAAGAAACCGAACTGGCGGTTGTTATCCATGTTCTCGATGGTATCCAGACGATCGCCGTCAAAGCTCAGACGGGCGCGCACCTGCCCCTCTTTACTGTCGGGGAAATCGAACGGGCGACGGATCATCTCAATGCTGTTTGCCTGCACGGTGAATTCACCCGGGCGGGTCATTTTTGACACCTGGCGATACTGTGTCGCCAGCAGCAGTTTGACCATCTCGTTTTTGCTGATCGACATATCCGGTTCAAGGTTAACCATCCGGCCATACACCGCCGCCGGCAGCTGCCAGACCTTGCCGTCGATACGGCTGCGGATCTTCTGATCGAGATAGACGCCGTAAATCGCAATCAGCACCACAAAAACAATGAACAGCTTCAGCAGCAGCCAGAACCAGCCACGTTTGCCCCGAGGCTTACGCCCTTTGCCTTTTCCGTTACGCGGCATAGGTTCTTCATCCTCATAATCATCTTCATAGTCATCGTCGTAATCGTCATTTCGGTGACGACGACGGCTCACCTTTTCTTTCGCCGGACGCGAAGGTTTTCCCTTACGTCCAATTGGCTCGCGGTCATTCCCCGCCATGCTTTTTCTCCGCAACATTCAGGCGCAAAGGCCAGATTTTCATTTCTTTCGCATCCTGCGGAAAGAAGAAATCTCTCAAATCAGGTCATATTTTCCTCTCCGCAGGGAGAGGATTCAGGTGGCACGCTGGTCCGCCTGAGGTGTTATGACTTATGAATACTTTTTGGTGCGCCTTGTCGGCGCGGTATGAGCGGGATCGTCCGGCCATACGTGTTTGGGATAACGCCCCTTCATCTCTTTTTGCACCTCGCGATAACTTCCCGCCCAGAAGGCGCTCAGGTCACGGGTGATCTGCAGCGGGCGGTGCGCCGGAGACAGCAGCTCAAGCACTAAAGGAACCCGCCCTTCGGCAATCGCAGGCGTCGTCGCTTCGCCAAACATCTCCTGCATCCGTACCGCCAGCGCCGGAGGATTATCCTCATGATAGCGAATGGCGATCCGGCTTCCGGTTGGCACAGTGTAATGCCCAGGCAGTTCACTATCCAGACGTCGACGTAATGACCAGTCGAGTAAATTCTGTAACGCCGCTTTAATATCAAGCGCTTTCAGCGCCCGCAGCGAGTGTACGCCGGTCATTT
>JAFACP010000207.1 GCA_023425455.1 Pseudomonadota bacterium
ATCCAGTGCCACCGCGGCGCTGGTAATGGGCGATGCCCTCGCCGTCGCCCTGCTGGAGGCGCGCGGTTTTACACCGGAAGATTTTGCGCTCTCTCACCCCGGCGGCGCACTGGGCCGCAAGCTGCTGCTGCGGGTTAACGATATTATGCATACCGGTGATGAGATCCCGCACGTCAGCAAAACGGCGCCTCTGCGCGATGCGCTGCTGGAAATCACCCGTAAAAATCTCGGTATGACGGTCATTTGCGATCAACAGATGAAAATCGAGGGGATCTTTACCGATGGTGACTTACGCCGGGTGTTCGACATGGGCGTTGACGTCCGCACGCTCGGTATCGCCGATGTGATGACTCCCGGTGGTATTCGCGTGCGTTCCGGTACGCTGGCGGTAGATGTGCTGAACCTGATGCAGTCCCGCCACATTACCTCAGTGATGGTTGCCGATGGCGACCAGTTGCTGGGTGTGGTACATATGCATGATCTGCTGCGCGCAGGCGTAGTGTAATGAAGGATAAGACAATGAGTAATGCGGGTGCATCCCTTGCAACCTGTTATGGCCCGGTCAGTAGCCACATGATGACAAAGGCGGAACACATCCGTCTGCTTATTCTGGATGTGGACGGTGTACTCTCCGACGGCCTGATTTATATGGGCAACAATGGCGAAGAGCTGAAAGCGTTTAACGTTCGCGACGGTTACGGTATTCGCTGCGCGCTGACCTCCGGTATTGATGTTGCCATCATCACCGGGCGGAAAGCTAAACTTGTAGAAGACCGCTGTGAAACCCTGGGCATCACTCACCTGTATCAGGGGCAGTCAGATAAAATGCTGGCCTTCAACGATCTGCTGAGCAAGCTGGCCGTCGCCCCGGAGAACGTTGCCTACGTCGGGGACGATCTGATCGACTGGCCAGTGATGGCGGAAGTGGGTCTGAGCATTGCGGTCGCCGACGCGCACCCGCTGCTGATCCCGCGCGCGGACTACGTCACCCATATTCCAGGTGGCCGTGGTGCGGTTCGCGAAGTCTGCGATCTGCTTCTGCTGGCGCAGGGCAAGCTTGATGAGGCCAAAGGGCAATCGATATGAGTAAAACCAGACGTTGGGTTATCATTCTGCTCACGCTTATCGCCCTGGTACTGATTGGCGTCAATCTTGCGGATCGCGACGAGACGCCAACACAAGTGGTCAATAACAACGATCCCACTTACAAAAGCGATCACAGCGATACGGTCGTGTATAGCCCGGAAGGCGCGCTAAACTATCGCCTGATTGCGCAGCATGTGGAATATTTTTCTGATGACGGTATTTCGTGGTTTACCCGACCGGTCATGACCACCTTTGATACCGATAAAGTCCCGACATGGTCTATCAAGTCAGATCGGGCAAAACTGACAAATGACCGTATGCTTTATCTGTATGGCCATGTGGAAGTCAATGCGCTGACGCCTGACTCCCAGCTGCGTAAAATTACGACGGACAATGCCCAGATCAACCTGGTCACTCAGGACGTCACTTCGCAGGATCTGGTCACACTGTATGGCACAACATTTAATTCCAGCGGACTAAGAATGCGCGGAAACTTACGCAGCAAAAACGCCGAGCTGATTGAAAAGGTTAGAACCTCCTATGAAATTCAAAACAAACAAACTCAGCCTTAATTTTGTTATCGCGAGCGCGCTGCTGGCCGCCAGTCTTCCCGCACTCGCCGTGACGGGTGACACCGAACAGCCGATCCATATCGAATCTGACACCCAGTCGCTCGATATGCAGGGGAACGTGGTGACGTTCACCGGCAACGTCGTGATGACGCAGGGCACCATCAAAATTAACGCCGATAAGGTCGTCGTCACCCGCCCGGGCGGCGAGCAGGGTAAAGAGATTATCGATGGCTATGGTAATCCTGCCACCTTCTACCAGATGCAGGACAACGGTAAACCGGTAAAAGGTCACGCCACGCATATGCACTATGAGCTGGCGAAAGACCTGGTTATTCTGACCGGCAATGCTTATCTGGAGCAGCTGGATAGCAATATCACCGGCGACAAGATCACCTATCTGGTGAAAGAGCAGAAAATGCAGGCGTCCAGCGAGAAAGGCAAGCGTGTCACCACGGTGCTTGTTCCGTCTCAGCTGCAGGATAAAAGCAACGGTCAGGCCCCGGCACAGAAGAAGAGTAACTAATTCGTTATGGCAACATTAACTGCAATAAATCTCGCTAAGGCCTATAAGGGCCGCCGTGTCGTTGAAGATGTCAGTCTGACGGTCAAATCCGGCGAAATTGTTGGCCTGCTTGGTCCTAACGGCGCCGGTAAAACCACAACGTTTTACATGGTTGTGGGCATTGTCCCGCGCGACGCAGGCAACATCATTATCGATGATGAAGACATCAGCCTGCTGCCCCTGCATGCGCGTGCCCGCCGCGGCATCGGCTATCTGCCGCAGGAAGCCTCCATCTTTCGCCGCCTGAGCGTCTACGATAACCTGATGGCTGTGCTGCAGATCCGCGACGATCTCACCAACGAACAGCGTCAGGATCGCGCTAACGAGCTGATGGAAGAGTTCCATATTGAACATCTGCGCGACAGCCTGGGTCAGGCGCTGTCTGGTGGTGAGCGTCGTCGCGTTGAGATTGCGCGCGCGCTGGCGGCAAACCCGAAATTCATCCTGCTGGATGAACCCTTCGCAGGCGTTGACCCCATCTCCGTTATCGATATCAAACGTATTATCGAGCATCTGCGTGACAGCGGGCTGGGCGTGCTGATAACCGACCACAACGTCCGCGAAACGCTGGCCGTGTGTGAACGCGCCTATATTGTCAGTCAGGGCCATCTGATTGCACACGGTACGCCGCAGCAGATCCTCGAAGATGAGCATGTTAAGCGCGTCTACCTTGGGGAAGACTTCAGACTCTGATAGGGTAGAGGTAACGTAACGCCGAAGCGGAGAAAAATGTTCTGAACATGAAGCAAGGTTTGCAATTAAGGCTCAGCCAACAGCTGGCGATGACGCCGCAGCTACAGCAGGCAATCCGTCTGTTGCAACTGTCCACATTAGAACTCCAGCAGGAGCTCCAGCAGGCGCTGGACAGCAATCCGTTGCTGGAGCAAGCCGATCTTCATGACGAAATAGACACTGAGCAAGCCCAGGACACCGAAGCGCTCGACAGCGTTGATGCACTCGAACAAAAAGAGATGCCGGACGAACTGCCGCTGGATGCCAGCTGGGACGAGATTTACACCGCCGGAACCCCTTCCGGCACGCGTGCCGACTATCAGGATGACGAGCTGCCGGTCTATCAGGGCGAAACCACCCAGTCGCTGCAGGACTATCTGATGTGGCAGGTGGAGTTAACCCCGTTTTCAGACACCGACCGCGCGATTGCCACTTCGATTGTCGATGCCGTTGACGACACCGGATATTTAACCGTCACCCTCGACGATATTCTGGAGAGTATCGGCGACGACAGCATCGAGCCCGATGAGATAGAAGCTGTCCTCAAGCGCATCCAGCGTTTCGATCCGGTCGGGGTTGCCGCGCGGGATCTTCGTGATTGTCTGCTGATCCAGCTTTCACAATTTGATAAACAGACGCCGTGGCTGGAAGAGGCCCGGCGAATCATCAGCGATCACCTGGATCTGCTGGCGAACCATGACTTCCGCACGCTAATGCGCGTGACGCGTCTGAAAGAAGATGTGCTGAAAGAAGCGGTTAACCTGATCCAGTCGCTGGATCCGCGCCCCGGACAATCGATCCAGACCAGCGAACCCGAGTATGTTATTCCTGATGTACTGGTCCGAAAACACAATGGCCGCTGGGCCGTTGAACTGAACGCTGACAGTATTCCCCGCCTGCAAATCAACCAGCAATATGCCTCCATGTGCACGAGCGTGCGCAACGACTCCGACAATCAATATATCCGCAGCAATCTTCAGGAAGCGCGCTGGCTGATCAAAAGCCTCGAGAGCCGTAACGATACGCTACTGCGCGTCAGCCGCTGCATTGTCGAGCAACAACAGGCGTTCTTTGAGCAGGGCGAGGAGTATATGAAGCCGATGGTGCTGGCGGATATCGCGCAGGCCGTCGAGATGCACGAATCAACCATTTCCCGCGTGACCACGCAAAAGTATCTGCACAGTCCGCGCGGTATTTTTGAGCTTAAGTATTTCTTCTCCAGCCACGTGAATACTGAAGGCGGCGGCGAAGCCTCGTCGACGGCTATTCGCGCACTGGTGAAGAAGTTGATCGCCGCGGAGAATCCCGCGAAGCCACTGAGTGACAGTAAGTTAACCACCATGCTGTCCGATCAGGGTATTATGGTGGCACGTCGTACTGTTGCGAAGTATCGAGAGTCTTTATCCATTCCGCCGTCTAACCAGCGTAAACAACTGGTCTGACACAACCGATAAGGAAGACACTATGCAGCTCAACATCACAGGACAAAACGTCGAAATCACTGAGGCCTTACGCGATTTTGTGAACACCAAGTTCGCAAAACTTGAACAGTATTTCGAAAGGATCAACCAGGTCTATATTGTGTTGAAAGTGGAGAAAGTGACTCATATCTCGGACGCGACCCTGCACGTTAACGGGGGTGAGCTCCATGCCAGTGCGGAAGGGCAAGACATGTACGCGGCTATCGACGGCTTGATCGACAAGCTTGCGCGACAGCTGAATAAACATAAAGATAAACTGAAACAACACTAATTGTCCGGGCAGTTAACGGGTGCAGGACGGCCTGTTGTGGAACACAACAGGCCATTTGTACAGTTAGCGCTTAGGTGAAATTATGATGAACAACGATTCCGCTCTACAACTGAGCAATGTCCTTAACCAGGAATGTACCCGCAGTGGCGTTCACTGCCAGAGCAAAAAACGGGCGCTGGAAATCATCAGCGAACTGGCCGCAAAACAGCTGGGCCTGCCGCCACAGGTCGTTTTTGAAGCGATCCTGACCCGTGAAAAAATGGGCAGTACCGGTATTGGCAACGGCATTGCGATCCCCCATGGCAAGCTGGAAGAAGACACGCTGCGCGCCGTGGGTGTGTTTGTCCAGCTGGAAACGCCTATCGCCTTTGACGCCATCGATAACCAGCCAGTCGATCTCCTCTTCGCGCTGCTGGTGCCTGCCGATCAGACGAAAACCCATCTGCACACGCTTTCGCTGGTTGCCAAACGACTGGCCGATAAAACCATTTGCCGGCGGTTACGTTCAGCCCAAAGTGATGAAGAGTTATATCAAATTATCACCGAAGCGGAAGGCAGCCACGATGAGGCATAACCAGGAGATGACCTTCACATCTGTTGTCCTGAGGAGAAACGGAACATGGTGTTGATGATCGTCAGCGGACGTTCAGGGTCGGGAAAGTCCGTCGCCCTGCGTGCGCTGGAAGATATGGGTTTTTACTGTGTAGATAACCTGCCGGTCGTGCTGCTGCCCGACCTCGCGCGCACGCTGGCAGACAGGCAAATCTCTGCGGCGGTCAGTATTGACGTCCGTAATATGCCGGAGTCGCCGGAAGTCTTCGAACAGGCGATGAGCAACCTGCCAGAATCGTTTTCGCCTCAGCTGCTGTTCCTTGACGCTGATCGCAATACGTTAATTCGTCGCTATAGCGATACCCGTCGTTTGCATCCACTTTCCAGCAAAAATCTCTCCCTGGAAAGCGCGATCGACGAGGAGAGCGATCTACTGGAGCCGCTGCGTTCACGTGC
>JAFACP010000221.1 GCA_023425455.1 Pseudomonadota bacterium
TATTAATTGTCTGGCTCCAGAGAACCATAAAGTGTCGTGTTTCATTATCAATTAAATCTAACGTGAATAACGTCGAGTTGCTGGAGCAGAGCCAGGCAAGTATCAGTATGCTGGCGGCAAAAAGAAACGTAGTAATGACAATTGAAGCATGAGTCAGTCGTGAAAATGGGGCGTCACGCAGCGCGTAAAGTAACGCCGAAGCGATAAATAATACCGCCATCAGGATAGAGCGAAACATGAAGTAAATCATCGCATCATTATAGTTAATGAGGCGCATCTGGTAGAGTTCCAGCCATGAAGGGAAGCTACTGAGCGTTCCAGTCATCAGCAGCGCTGAGCCTGCGAAAGCGAATGCGACAGGGATAAGATACAGCCGCCTGCGATCGCACCAGTATTTCATCAGCATAAAAGCGAAGATCAACAGGTGAAATACCAGCAAAAAAATGGTAAGTGTTGGAAATAACAAGGACGAAAATGAGGGAATCGCCTCAACCAGCTTTAAAAATAACTCGTGTAACACCGCAATAATAACAATACAGCCAAGCAAAAAAGCACTATAACGATTCATTACATAACGGGCTATTTGATCCATACGTGTTTTTATCAAGGCAATGGGGCGTTAATAACGAGTATGCGTACAGATTAATCCACCCGCAGGCTAAATACTTTGCGCAGGGACAAATAAGGCAGGGTAATAATGGGGGACAACGCGGCGCTGGTCAGGCCTGGCGTTTTTATTGGTATTAATGTAAATGGATGTGATCGGAGGATCACATCCATTTTTAAATTAACGCGGGGAAACCGTTACCTGGCTGCCGTTACTGGCGAGCACAACGCGCTGGCCGGCAGAGAAGCGGGTGTTACCCTGTTTTTGCACAACCATAATGGTGTTGCCGTCGTCTTTACGAATTTCGAGCTCGACGCCCTGGGTTTTATTCATCGCACCCTGCACACCCTGGCCCGCAACGCCACCGGCCACTGCGCCTGCCGCCGTTGCCAGAGAGCGGCCCGTACCGCCACCAATGGTGTTACCCAGGAAACCACCCAGCACCGCACCGCCGATTGCGCCCACGACGTTGCTGTCATCGCCACCCTGGATCTGGACAGGACGTACGTTAACAACGGTACCGTAGGTCACGTTCTGAACCTGTTTAGCTTCAGAGGCGGTATAAACGTCGCCGGAAAGGGAGTCGTTGTTCACACAACCTGCCAGCGTTAATCCAATCAGCGAAACGCCCAGTACACGTAAAATCATTTGAATCTCCTGTTCACCAAAACACTCAGTCAGAGCATCCGTTATGACTAAATTATATGGCATAGAACGCCATGGATCACATCGTCGCACTAACAATAAGAAAATTGTACTTGAATTTCACTTAACGAGACATAAACAACATACGTCATGTGCTACGTGTCTGACATTGTTAAAAAATATTATCTCCGGATGGCAAAGCACCGCTATTTATGGTGGAGTATTTACCCTTAGCCCACGTAACGTAAGGAAAGCGCATGAAATCGGGTCGCTATATTGGTGTCATGTCAGGCACCAGTCTTGATGGTGTTGATGTCGTTCTGGCCGCAATTGATGAAAATATGGTGGCGCAGCAGGCAAGCCTGACCTGGCCGATTCCGCTTTCGCTGAAAGAGGCTATTCTGAACATGTGCCAGGGGCAGCCCCTGACGCTTTCACAGCTTGGGCAACTGGACGTGCGCCTGGGCGATCTGTTTGCTGACGCGGTACTGGCGCTGATGCAGCAACAAAATCTGCGGCCCCAGGACGTGGTGGCGATAGGCTGTCACGGGCAAACCGTCTGGCACGAACCAACCGGCGATGCCCCTAATACTCTGCAAATTGGTGATAACAACCGCATCGTGGCGAAGACCGGGGTGACGGTGGTCGGTGATTTCCGCCGTCGCGACATTGCCCTGGGCGGGCAGGGCGCACCGCTGGTGCCGGCGTTTCATCATGCACTGCTGGCGCACCCGGTTGAGCGCAGGATGGTGCTGAATATCGGAGGTATCGCTAATCTGTCGATGCTGATCTCCGGTAAACCCGTGCGCGGTTACGACACCGGGCCAGGCAACATGCTGATGGATGCCTGGATCTGGCGCCAGTGCGGTAAGGCTTATGATAAGGATGCCGAATGGGCCAGTGAGGGGAAAGTGATCATCCCGCTGCTGCAGTCGATGCTGAGCGACCCGTATTTCGCTGAGCCGGCGCCGAAAAGCACCGGACGCGAATATTTCAACTACGGCTGGCTGGAGCGCCAGCTGGCACCGTTCCCGGCACTTGCGCCTCAGGATGTGCAGATGACCCTCGCCGAACTCACGGCGATATCTGTGTCGGAGCAGGTCTTACTCAGCGGTGGCTGTGAGCGTTTACTGGTCTGCGGCGGCGGTAGCCGAAATCCACTGATCATGGCACGTCTGGCCGGGCTGCTGCCGGGGACAGAGGTTTCAACCACCGATGAGGCCGGGATCAGCGGTGATGACATGGAGGCGCTGGCATTCGCCTGGCTGGCGTGGCGGACGGTTGCCGGGTTGCCGGGTAATCTGCCGTCGGTCACGGGCGCGCGTGAGGCCAGCGTGCTCGGCGCAATTTTCCCGGCCAATCCGCGTCATAATCAGAGTTAACTGAATTTCAGCGGCGGATCTCGTCGCTAGAATGGGCTTCAACGCAGGAGGGCCGCCCGGTCCTCCAGGACCAGGATCGTCTTCGGAATATGCCCATGAAAAAACGTCTTATTATTGCGGCCCCTTTTTTGCTGGCCGGCTGCAGCGTCTATAACCAGTTCGTCGAACGCATGCAAACCGATACGCTAGAGTATCGCTGCGATGAAAAGCCGCTGACCGTTCAGCTGAATAATTCCCGCCAGCAAGCCAGCTTTGTCTATGACAATAAGCTGCTCAATCTTAAGCAAGGTATCTCGGCGTCGGGCGCGCGCTATACGGACGGGATTTATGTCTTCTGGTCGAAGGGGGACAGCGCGACCGTCTACAAACGCGACCGTATCGTGCTGAACAATTGTCAGCTGCAAAATCCGAAGCGTTGAGATTTTTACAGGGGCGGCGCACAATAGCGCCACCCAATCTCAATTTCAGCTAACGCCATGTCAGATAACGACGAATTGCAGCAAATTGCGCATCTGCGCCGTGAATACACCAAAGGTGGCCTGCGCCGCCAGGATCTGCCCGCTGAACCGCTGGCGCTTTTTGAGCGCTGGCTGAAACAGGCCTGTGAAGCGAAACTGGTCGACCCGACAGCCATGGTGGTCGCGACGGTCGATGAGAACGGCCAGCCTTATCAGCGTATCGTGCTGCTCAAGCATTATGACGAAAAAGGACTGGTGTTTTACACCAATCTGGGCAGCCGTAAAGCGCATCAGATCGAAAAAAATCCCCACGTAAGCCTGCTGTTCCCGTGGCATATGCTGGAACGCCAGGTGATGGTGACCGGCACGGCGGAACGCCTCTCCACGCTCGAAGTGGTGAAGTATTTTCACAGTCGCCCGCGCGACAGCCAGATTGGCGCCTGGGTATCAAAACAGTCCAGCCGCATCTCCGCACGCGGGGTGCTCGAAAGCAAGTTCCTTGAGCTGAAACAGAAGTTCCGCCAGGGTGACATCCCGCTGCCCAGCTTCTGGGGCGGTTTCCGCATCCCGATTGCGCAGATGGAGTTCTGGCAGGGCGGCGAACATCGTCTTCATGACCGCTTTTTATACCAGCGCGAGAATGGCGGCTGGAAAATCGACAGACTGGCCCCTTAATCCCCGAAATTTGTTGTGTTAAGCGCTAGCGCAACGTGCGCCAGCGCTTTATTCTATGTACCTTTCGTATCAGGCGAAAAGTCGTGTACCGGCAAAGGTGCAGTCGTTTATACATGGAGAATTTGATGGCAAGCAGTAACTTGATTAAACAATTGCAAGAGCGGGGCCTGGTGGCCCAGGTGACGGACGAAGAAGCGTTAGCAGAGCGACTGGCGCAAGGCCCGATCGCGCTCTATTGCGGCTTCGATCC
>JAFACP010000229.1 GCA_023425455.1 Pseudomonadota bacterium
GGCCTACAATATTCATCTCAGCTTCTCTGAAGTGACGGTGCTGATGCTGACCCTGATGCTGGCCTCCAAAGGGATTGCCGGGGTTCCGCGCTCTGCGCTGGTGGTGCTGGCGGCGACGATCCCGAGCTTTAACATTCCGGTGGCCGGTATTCTGCTGCTGATGGGTATCGACCACTTCCTCGATATGGGTCGCTCGGCCATTAACGTGCTGGGGAATGGCATTGCGACGGCGATGCTGGCGCAGAATGAAGGCTTGCTGGAGGCAGAGGGAAAAGCGGAGCTGATTGAGCAGGAAGCCTGATCCGCTCGCTTGTCGCGGTCAGCAAGGTGAACGTTTAAGGGGGCCGCAATGGCCCCCTTATCTTATTCACAGGCAGAGAAGAGACTGTTTTCTGGCGCTCTTACGCAGAACGAAACGGTTCCACAATGGGTTCACAGAACCGTTTTCACCACCAGACCAGCGCGTATTACGCCACGTGACTCGCGGCGATATCGAGCAACGCCATCTCATCGCTGTTCAGCAGTTTCTCAATATTCACCAGGATCAGCATACGCTCACCGAGCGCGCCCAGGCCGGTCAGGTATTCGGTCGACAGCGTGACCGCAAACTCCGGAGCCGGACGGATCTGATCCGAGGTCAGGGACAGAACGTCGGAGACGCCATCGACAACGATCCCCACCACGCGCTGGCCGAGATTGAGTACGATCACCACGGTGTTGTCGTTGTAATCGACATCGCCCTGGCTGAATTTCACCCGCAGATCGACAATCGGGACAATAACGCCGCGCAGGTTGGTTACCCCTTTGATAAAGGCCGGGGTATTCGCAATACGCGTTACCTGATCGTAACCACGAATTTCCTGCACTTTCAGAATGTCGATACCGTACTCTTCGTCACCCAAAGTGAATACCAGGAACTCCTGTCCTGATGGCTCGCCCGCCAGTTTCGTTACATTACTCATACCGGTCATGTTATTACCTTTTGCTTAATCAGGCGGCTGTGTACGCCACACGTTGTTCACGATTTAATCCCTGAAGCGCCGATACATCGACGATCAGCGCGACGCTACCATCGCCGAGGATGGTCGCAGCAGAAATGCCAGGTACTTTGCGGTAGTTGCTTTCAAGGTTTTTCACCACCACCTGATGCTGACCAATCAGCTGATCGACCAGCAGCGCATAGCGGCGTCCGGCGCTTTGCAGGATCACCACGATACCCTGTGTGGCTTCGGTTTTTGCCCCGTCCACTTCAAACACTTTCCACAGTTCGACCAGCGGCAGGTATTCACCGCGCACCTCGAGCACGCGCTCACCGCCCGCCAGCGGATGCAGATCTTCTTCACGCGGCTGCAGCGACTCCATCACCGCGTTCAGCGGCAGAATAAAGACTTCATCAGCCACTTTCACCGACATACCGTCAAGAATGGCCAGCGTTAACGGCAGCAGAATGCGAATGGTGGTGCCGGAGCCTTGCTTAGACTGGATCTCAACGTGGCCGCCCATCTCCTGGATGTTACGTTTCACCACGTCCATCCCCACGCCGCGGCCGGAAACGTCGATCACTTGTTCCGCGGTCGAGAAGCCTGGCGCAAAGATCAGCATGCCCACTTCTTCGTCGGTCATGTTTTCGTTAACCGCCATCCCCTGCGAAATGGCCTTCGCCAGAATACGCTCGCGGTTGAGGCCCGCGCCGTCATCCGTCACCTCAATGCAGATGTTTCCGCCCTGGTGTTCGGCGGAGAGGATCAGATTCCCCACCGGCGATTTTCCCGCGGCGACGCGGTTTTCCGGCAGTTCAATACCGTGGTCAAGACTGTTACGCACCAGGTGCGTTAACGGATCGATGATGCGCTCGATCAGGCTCTTATCCAGCTCGGTTGAGCTGCCCATTAGCGTCAGCTCAATCTGCTTATTGAGTTTGCCCGCCAGGTCACGCACCAGACGCGGGAAGCGGCTAAAGACGTACTCCATCGGCATCATACGGATGGACATCACCGACTCCTGCAGATCGCGGGCGTTACGTTGTAACTGCCCCATGCTGGTGATCAGATCGCCATGGGTTACCGGGTCCAGTTCATTGGAGCGCTGCGCCAGCATTGACTGGGTGATCACCAGCTCACCGACCAGGTTAATCAGCTGATCGACCTTTTCAACCGCCACGCGGATACTGGTCGATTCACTGGCGCGCGCGGCAGGTTTTTCCCCGCGTCCAGGCGCCGCGGACTCTTTCGGCACCGCCTTCAGTGCCGGAGCGGCGGGCGCTACGGCTGGCGTCGCCGGTGCGGCTACCGCTGCGGCCTCGTCGACCACAGCGCGGGTCTCTTGCGCGGCGACAGGCGCTTCAACGGCTGCGGCTTCCGTTTCAAACGCGATCTGATCCGCTTCAATCACAAAGCACAGCACCGCCACAATGTCGTCCTGGCCGATCCCGTCATCAAGCGTCGCGGCAAGGCTGTCAGCGCCTTTAACCACGTTGCTTAATGTCGCCAGATTGCCGAGCTCCTCTTCCAGCAGGTTCACTTCGTTCTCTTTCAGACGAGAGAGAATAACGCGCAATTTGCCCGGCGAAGCGGCGGCAGGCGCAGCTTCCGCTGAAGTAACGGCATCAACCACGCTCAGTTTTGCCGCAGCTACGGCTGGTGCAGCCGCCTCACCCTTCGCTTCCAGCGCCAGCTGGCGCAGCGCATTACAGATGTATTCAAAGCTGGCTGCATCAGGCTCTGCCGAGCTTTTATAGGCATCGAGCTGTTCCTGCATAATATCTTTGGTTTCCAAAAATAGGTTGATAATGTCGGTATTGAGCTGCATCTCACCGCGTCGTGCTTCATCAAGCAGGTTTTCCATTAAGTGGGTCGTTTCCTGCAAAATGGTAAAACCAAATGTCCCGGCGCCGCCTTTAATGGAGTGCGCCGCACGGAAGATGGCATTAAGCTGCTCTGAATCCGGCGCTTCAGGCACCAGATCCAGCAGGTGTTGCTCCATATCGGCCAACAATTCGTCGGCTTCATCAAAGAATGTCTGATAAAAATCGCTAATATCCATGCTCACGCTGTCACCTCGGATTGGCTGGTGGCGATGTTGGAACGGCAGCCGAAGGTACGGCCCCAGGCTGTTTTAAATCGTCCAGTGACTCATTCTGACTTTCGGCGTTTTCATGCAGGATGGCCTGCTCCGCCTGCTGGTTCAGCACTAAAAGACTGATACGACGGTTGATGGCGTCATCTGGCCCGCGGTCGGAGACCCGCATAGTGGCAGCCATGCCGACCACGCGCAGAACCTTGCCATCATCAAGCCCACCCGCCACCAGCTCGCGTCGCGAGGCGTTGGCACGATCGGCAGAAAGCTCCCAGTTGCTGTAGCCCTTTTCGCCGGTGGCGTAAGGGAAATCATCCGTGTGTCCTGACAGGCTGATACGGTTTGGGATCCCGTTCAGAACCGGTGCGATTGCCCGCAAAATGTCGCGCATATAGGGTTCAACTTCCGCGCTTCCGGTTTTAAACATTGGCCGGTTCTGACTGTCGATAATCTGAATACGCAGCCCTTCCTGCACCAGATCGATTTTCAGATGTGGACGCAGCGCACGCAGTTTCGGGTCGGCCTCAATCAGCTGATCCAGATCGCCACGCAGCTTCTTCAGTCGCGCCTGCTCCATCCGTTTTTTCAGCTCGTCGATGTTTGGCTCTTTTTTCACCTCACCCTTCTGCTGGGTGTAATCATCGCCCCCGCCGGGGATCGGGCTTTCGCTGTTAGAGATACGCTGCCCGCCGGTGACCGCCGTAGCCAGCGGCGTTCTGAAATACTCCGCAATCTGGATAAGCTCCTTCGGACTGGAGATGGAGATCAGCCACATCACCAGGAAGAACGCCATCATCGCGGTCATAAAATCGGCGTAAGCGATTTTCCATGAGCCATGCGCGCCGTGCCCATGCCCTTTGTGCTTGCGCTTTTTTACAATGACGATCGGATGGGACTGGTTTTTCATGCGTCCTCAGTTGTCGTCTGTTGGTTTGGGTTTTTCACCGCGCGCACGTGTTCTTCAAGCTCGATAAACGATGGACGCTCGCTGGAGTACAACGTTTTACGACCAAATTCCACGGCGATAGGCGGCGCATAACCGTTGAGATTGGAGAGCAGCGTGATTTTTACGCACTGCATCATTTTCGTGGTTTCCGCGCTCTTCTGGCGCAGAACGCTTGCCAGTGGCGAAATGAAGCCATAGGCCAGCAAAATACCGAGGAAGGTACCCACCATGGCGTGCGCAATCAGCGCACCAAGCTCAGCGGCAGGACGATCGGCAGAGGCCAGGGCGTGTACCACCCCCATCACCGCCGCGACGATACCAAACGCCGGCAGTGAATCACCCACCAGCGCCAGGCTGTTGGCCGGCACTTCGGATTCACTTTCATGCGTCTCAATCTCTTCGTCCATCAGCGCTTCGATTTCGAAGGTGTTCATGTTGCCGCTGATGATGAGACGCAGATAATCGACGATGAAATCCAGCATCATGGCATCCGCGAGAATACGTGGATAGCTGGCGAATATTTCGCTCTCTTTAGGATTTTCGATATCCCGCTCCAGCGAGAACATCCCCTGCTGGCGTGACTTCGCCATCAGGCGATAGAGCAGCGCCAGCAGATCCATATACATGCTTTTGGTGTATTTCGAGCGACGGAACAGCAGCGGAATCGCTTTCAGCGTCCCCTTGATCGATTTACCGTTGTTACCAACGATAAAAGCCCCTACTCCAGCGCCGCCGATGATAATAAGTTCGGCTGGTTGATAGAGTGCTCCAAGGTGCCCGCCGGTCATCATGTAACCGCCGAAAACTGTACCGAGAACTACCAGGTAACCTAATAAGATAAGCACGACATCATCCTTCCGCTAGTGACTATGGCCAGGATGCTCAGCTCGCCTGTTTTCCCGGCTGCGAGGTAAAAAAAAGCAGCGGTAATAAATTACCGCTGCTGGAGTTTTGCCCACACCTCAGGGTTAAACAGCTTGTTCGATCTGTTCATCCAGCAGTTGTGGAATAATATCGGCAGCATCACGGGAAAGTTTACGTCTTTTTACTGCCCGGGATGGAGGCTGGCATAAACTGCACGCGAAGCTGCCAGCAGGCTGATGAGCATGGGTGATAAAATTACCGTCGCAGCAGCTGCAGCGCGACAGTTGCAGCATTCCGCTTTCAACAAAACGCACCAGCGTCCATGCGCGGGTGAGCGCCAGCAGGGGACCCTCTTCCTGCTGTGGGCATTGTTCAAGATAAAGTTTATACGCTTTGATTACGGCATCGACGCCGCTGCACAAACCGGTTTTCAGAAGATACTGCCATGCGTTACAGAACATTGAAGCATGAATGTTCTGTTCCCAGGTCATAAACCAGTCCGTTGAAAACGGTAACATCCCTTTTGGCGGGGGACTACCACGTAATTCTTTATACAGTTTGATCAGACGACCACGGCTCAGCTGCGTCTCGCTTTCCAGCATTTGCAAACGCGCGCCGAGGGTGATCAGTTCCATCGCCAGCTGAATGTCGCGGGCTTCCTGAACAATGCTTTTTTCGCTCATCATTACGCCCTTTTCTTACGGGCTGCGTCATCAGGCTGGCTGATGTCGCTGAGCAGGCGAGTGGAGAGCAGGATCCCGGTATGGATCTGCTGCAGATCGTCGACCCGTGACTCCTGGGTCAGACGCGTAATGGTCTGAGGATTATCAAATCGGAACTGGCAGACGAGTTGATTCGTTTCAGCCAACTTGACCATCTGTGGAAGCGTTAACCCGCCAAGCATAGTCGCCATCTCTTCGTTGATACCCAGACGGAACATCGCGGACGCCTTGTCCTGACTAATCAAACGCTGCGCGAGCAGTAAATATGACAAATTGATGTCATAAATATGTTTTAGCAACTCGGATGTATGCATTTTTCCCATCCCGAATAACCAACTATTGTTTTTATGCGGAAAGACCGCACCCCGTGATGTCGCCGGGAAATCACCCGGTATTTTAAAAATAAAGAAAAGGCCAAATGCATAGTTGAATTAAGATTTGTACGTACTTAAACGCCTAACGACCCAACCGGTGATGCGTTACTGAGACGTTTATCATTTCTTACAAATAACTAAGATTTTTCCTAATTCGACGCAAACTCTACCCGTCAGTTTTGCCACATACAATGCAGCCCAACCACAAATTTAAAAAAAATGTGATCTACGTCACATAATTTACGTGAATATTACCTACAAATCCATCAGCACGACTTGTAATTTGAACGTTTTTTAAGCAATTGATGCTGTTTTATATTATTAATGAACGAATACTCATGCAGAAGCATGAGTTCGGCTGTCAGGAAGCTGGCTTTTGCCTCCTGCCGCCAGGTTTGACGCCTGCCCCAGAGATAAAACCTTTCTGCTACCATTCGATATCTTTAAAAAACAGGGAGATAGAAACAGAGCAACGGCGAATGATTACCAGAATTAATTATTTCATAATTGTTAATTTACTTAGAAAATTATTTGCGGTTGCTCAGGGTGATTTGTGTGATTTACGTTAAGTTGTTAATTTTTTTAATCATGGTGCAATTTTCAAATATTCTTCTTATAAGAATAATTAATGAATAATTATGATAAGCTTCACACTAATGTCGTATTCCCCTCTTGCAGCCGCCGCGCATTCGCGGTAAAGCTTTTCGTATGCCGTCTCACTGACACCGAAGGAGCGTGTGATGAGCTACAACCATCTTCTTGTTTCTGTTGCTGTTTCTCCCGAAAGCCATCATCTTGTCGCGCGCGCCGTGGCCATCGCCAGACCGCATAATGCCCGCATTAGTCTAATCACCTTCGCCAGCGAGCCTGAAATGTATAATCAACTGGCTGCGCCGATGCTCGAAGATATTCGTGAGGTTCTTCAGGAAGAAACTCAGCAATTTCTGCGGGAGCTGGTCGAAAAAGCAAATTACCCCGTTTATGAGACCGTTATTGCGACAGGTGAATTAAGCGCACGTATTCTGGACATATGTCATAAACAAAATATTGATCTGGTTATATGTGGCAATCATAACCATAACTTTTTTTCTCGCGCGGCCTGTGCGGCGAAACCCATTGTCGCCTCAAGCAAAGTGGATGTTCTGCTGGTGGCGTTAGGGGGCCATTAAGGCCCCCGTCCGGATTCAGGCCAGCTTAGGGAAGGCGGCAATCTTTTTTTGCAGCCGGTCTTCCGTGTTGAGGGGCACTATCCCACGCAGATCCTGGATAAACTGCGCCTGCCAGTGGTTGATATCGTTTTTGCGCAGCGTTTCCATCATCTCAGAATGCCGCGAGATACGCTCGGTAAGCGGCATAATCAACGCACGATTAAGGGCGTTTGCCACATCATCCCGATCGTAGGGATTGACGATCAATGCCGAGGTTAACTCGTTGGCCGCACCGGCGAACTGGGACAGCACCAGCACCCCCGGGTCGTTCGGATCCTGCGCCGCAACATACTCTTTAGCCACCAGATTCATGCCGTCACGCAGCGGCGTGACCAGCCCGACATCGGCATAGCGATAGACTTTCATCAGCATTTTGCGTTCGAAATGTTGATTCAGATAGAACAGCGGCGTCCACCCTAACTGCCCGTAGCGGCCGTTGATCCGCCCGGCTTCGGTTTCGAGCTGATGGCGAATGTCCTGATAGGCCTGCACTTCACCGCGCGAGGTTGGCGCAATCTGCGTGTAACGAATTTTGCCGTGGTGCTGCGGGTATTTATCCAGAAGAGTCTCGTATGCCTGAAAACGCTCTGGCAGGCCCTTAGAATAGTCTAATCGCTCAACGGAGAAGATATTCTGCACACCCCTGAGCTCGTTCTTAAGCTGCGCCAGCTTCGGCGGCAGCGGCCCTGAGGCCTGTTCGGCAATCTCATCCGGTTCAATCCCAATCGGATACACCTCCGTGTGGAATGCCTTACCCCACGCGGTATGCGTTTTGCCGCTTTTGGTCACCAGCCGCGTTTTGCCTGACACCGAATCAAGAAACGCCAGTCTGTCGTTTTCGGTCTGGAACCCCAGCAGATCGTAATCGCACATCGCCTCGAGCAGATCTTCATGCGGCGGCAGCGCGTTAAAGATTTCCGGCGTCGGAAACGGGATATGCAGGAAGAAGCCGATCCGGTTGTTGACCCCGCGTCTCCTCAGCTCACGGGCAAACGGCAGCAGGTGATAATCGTGGATCCACAGCATATCGTCCTCGCGCAGCAGCGGCAGCAGCTTCTCCGCCAGCAGGGCGTTGACGCGCATATACCCTTCCCAGGCGCTACGCTGGTAGTTGACCAGATCCAGACGATAGTGGAACGCCGGCCAGAGCACGGCGTTGGAGAAGTCGCAGTAGTACTCCTCGTAATCTTTTTCATTTAGCGGAAAAGAGGCCCAGGTGATGTTGCCGCGCGTCACTTTCCCGAGCGGTTTTTCCTCATTATCAATTTCCCCGTTCCAGCCAAACCAGAGGCCTCCGGCGGCTTTTAAGGCACCTAATACCCCCACCGCCAGGCCACCGGCGCTGGACTTTTTATCGTCCGGCGGGGCAATGCGGTTAGAGACGACGACTAAGCGACCCATAATGATTTCTCCCGTTGTGTTGCGCTATTTGTTGTTGTTGCTGGTTAGCGACGTCAGTGATCCACTGCCAGACGCTGGCGACGTTCTCCAGACGCCATCCGGCCTCTGTTTCGCCTGGCCCGACTTTGACCGACACACCGCCGGCCTGATTTACCACCTGAAACCCGGCTTCATCGGTCAGGTCATCCCCGACAAATACAGGCGTCCTGCCCTTAAACGGCGCGGTTGCCATAAATTCGGCAATCGCAGCCCCTTTGTTAATTCCCGCAGGTTTAAGCTCAACCACGCATTTACCCGGCTGGAGCGCCAGCTGTGGATGCTGCTGCGCCATTTTTTCGGCAAGCCGCAGTACCGCCTCCTGGTGCTGAGGCGCCTGCCGGTAGTGCAAGGCAAACGCCATCCCTTTAGCTTCAAGCTCGGTGCCGGGAAGTTCAGCCAGTGCGGCGCTCAGTTGCGTCTGAAGCCGCTGAATAAGTGCCTCAGGAAGTGAAACAATATGCACGTGATCATGGATGTCGCGGCGCTCCGCTCCGTGCACACCGGCCAGCGGAAAGCGATAAGGCCCGGCGAGCCGATCAAGCTCGGCCATTGAGCGCCCTGATATCAATGCCAACGCTCCCGCACTGTTTAGCGAAAGCTGATGCAACATCTGCAGCGTGGCGGCGGGTATGGCCACCTGATCAGGATGTGGTTTTATCTCGGCGAGCGTACCGTCGAGGTCAAAAAAGAACGCATAATGTCCGGGCAGTACAGGCGGTGCGGTTAAAAAGTCAGCCACCCTTCTCCTCCTTACAGTTAACGAAAGGTAAACGGTTTACCTTTTCCTTAGCCATGTAAGTATAGACAGTGTGACGGCGCTCGCCATTTGATAACCCACCTGCCTGAGAAACTGGCAGGTGGGCTGAGGCCTCAACTAAAGTTAATAGTTGGGTTGCAGAAAGGAGAGAGACAACCTAGACGCTGCGTTTCGCTTTTTGTTTGTAACGGTCAAAAATCACCGCCGCCAGCAGGATCAAGCCGCGTACGACGTACTGCGAGAACGGGGAGATATTCAGCAGGTTCATGGCGTTTTCGACGGTCCCCAGAATCAGTATCCCGGCCACCACATACGAAATTTTGCCAATCCCGCCCTTCAGCGATACCCCACCCAGCACGCAGGCAGAGATGACGATCAGCTCGTAGCCGATGGAGGTCATCGGCTGGCCGCTGGTCATGCGTGAGGCCAGAATGATCCCGGCGGCGGCGGACACCAGCCCCGACAGTACGAAGATGATTATTTTGGTTCGCACCACCGGCACCCCGGCCAGACGCGCCGCCTCTTCGTTACCGCCGATAGCCAGCGTATTGCGGCCAAAGGTCGTGCGGTTAAGCAGAAAACCGAACAGGATCAGGCACGCCACCGTCAGCCAGATTGGCGCAGGCAGCCCCAACCAGTTGGCATAGCCAAGCGCGAAGAAACGCTCATCTTCAATCCCAACCGCCTTACCGTCAGAAATGATGTACGCCAGACCGCGTACAATTTGCATGGTGGCAAGCGTGGTGATCAGCGCGTTGATTTTCAGTCGGGCAATCACAAAGCCGTTCACCAGACCGCTCAACACCCCCAGCATCAGCCCGGCAAAAACGCCGATCCACAGGCTTTCGGTCAGGTTGATGACCACCGCCGCGGTCACGCCCGCACAGGCAATCACCGAGGCGACCGACAGATCGAAATCACCGGACGCCAGACAGAACAGCATGCCGCAGGCAACCATTCCTGACATCGAAATCGCCAGCCCCAGCCCCTTCATATTGATAAAGGTGGCAAAGTTAGGCACAAAAATCGCGCAGGCGAGGAACAGCGCGGCAAACACCACCAGCATGCCGTACTGATCCCAGATGCGGCCAAAACTGAATGCCGATTTCGGCACTCCGGATGTAGTAACAGAGGACATCATTAACTCCTTACTCAGGCGACAGCCTGGCTCACTTTAGGCATGGCGAGGCTCAACGCCTGTTGTTCATTCGCCTGTTCATGACGTAATTCACCGGCAATTTCGCCCTCGCGCATCACCACGATGCGATCGGCGACGCCGAGCACTTCAGGCAGATCGCTTGACGCGAACAGCACCGCCACGCCGCGTTTTGCCAGCGCATAAATTACGTTATAGATTTCATGCTTCGCGCCCACGTCAATACCGCGGGTCGGTTCATCGAGCAAAATGACCTTCATCTCTTCCGACAGCCAGCGGCCTAAAATCGCCTTTTGCTGGTTGCCGCCGGAGAGATTCATAATCAGCTGCTCCGCGCCCGGGGTTTTGATATTCAGGGAGCGAATATGCTGTTCGGCATTGCTGGCCTCCCAGCTGTCGTTAATCAGGCACCCGGCACGGATGTACTTCCGCCGCGCGGAGATGTTGATGTTGTCGCGCACGGAGTGTACCGGGATAATCCCTTCCGCCTTGCGATCCTCCGGACAGAGCATCATCCCGGCGCGGATAGCGTGCGCCGGTTTCTGAATATCGACCGGCTGACCGTCAATCGACACCTGCCCCCCGGTAATCCGCGTGCCGCCGAACAACCCTTTCATCAGCTCGCTGCGCCCTGCCCCGACCAGGCCAAACAGCCCGACGATCTCCCCGCTGCGTACCGACAGCGAAATCGGGGTGCGCACCCCGGGTGCTTTGACGTTCTCCAGCCGCAGACGCTCAGGTCCGTACTCGCGCGTCTGCCAGTGGTAAATATCCCCCAGTTCACGACCGACCATCGCCTGCACCAGCTGATCGTGATTCACCTGCTGCATGTCGCTGAAGGTCTGTACATAACGACCATCTTTAAACACGGTGATGGCATCGCTGAGGGCAAAAATTTCCTCCATACGGTGAGAGACATACAAAATGGTGCGTCCCTCATTACGCAGCTCACGGATCACGCGGAACAGGTTGTCTATTTCACGCGCCGACAGCGAGCTGGTCGGTTCATCAAACGCGATAATTTTCGCGTTGCGCGCCAGCGCCTTGGCAATTTCAACCATCTGCCACTGGCCAATAGAGAGATACTTCAGCGGGGTCTGGGGATCGATGTCCAGACCCAGGTGCTGCAGCTGCAGCCCCGCTTCATAATTAAGTAGCGAGCGATTCACAAGGCCGCTTTTGTGCGGGAGCTGTCCTAAGTAGATATTTTCCGCCACCGTCATCTCAGGGATCAGATGTAACTCCTGATAGATAATGGCCACGCCGGCGTTCAGCGCCGCCGTGGTATCGGCAAACGTGACCTCTTCGCCACCGATAGCGAGGGTTCCGCTGGTCGGGGTGTAGAAACCGCTGAGGATTTTCAGCAGCGTGGATTTTCCGGCGCCATTCTCTCCCATCAGGGCGTGAACCTGGCCGGCGTAGCAGTCGAAGCTGATATCGGTCAGGGCGTTAACGCCGGGGAAGGTTTTACCGATGCCGCGAAAAGAGAGATACGGTAAGGACTGTCGCATAACGTCTCCGTGATGTCTGTAATGTGAACCTCTGGCCCCTTACCGCCAGTAAGGGGCGCAATCACAGCGTATTACTTACCGCCCAGCCCTTTTTTCGCCAGCTCCTCTTTGAAGTTGTCGCGGGTGATCAGCACCACGTCGGTCACTTCGGTGAATTTCGGCGGCTCAGCCCCTTTGGTCACCCAGTTGTAGAGCATTTCGCTGGATTTATAGCCATGCACGTCCGGGCTTGGCAGCAGAGAGCCGTAGAAGCCGGTAGCCTGCGCTTTTGACAATTCGCTCACGGCGTCAACGCCGTTGATACCGATCCCGATAACATCCGCCGCCTTGAAGCCCTGTCCCTCCGTCGCCCGCACGCCACCCAGCACGGTGTTGTCGTTCATCCCCACCACCAGCCAGTGTTTGACTTCAGGATGCTGAACCAGCATTGAGTTCGCCGCATCAAAGGCGCCGGGGATATCGTTTGATTTGGTCGGTACTTTATAGATCTGTTTTTCCGGGAAACCGGCCGCCTTCAGCGCGTCCATGGAACCCGTTGTGCGGCGGCGGGCGGTATCCAGCTCATCGGCGGTGATGGCCATTACCGCTGAATCTTTCACATCCCAGCCGCGTTTTTGCATCTCTTTGTACAGCTCCTGCCCCTGGCGCTCGCCGATTTTCGTTGCCGCCATCATCACCAGTGGCACGCTGTCCATCGGTTTACCTTTGGCGTTAACGAACTGGTCATCAACCGCAATCACCTTCATGTCATAGCCGCGCGCTTTGGCCACGATAGCGGACCCCAGTTTGGGATCCGGCGTGCAGATAACGAATCCCTTCGCCCCACTTGCCGCCAGGCTATCGATCGCGTTCAACGTTTTTTCACCGTCAGGTACGGCAATTTTGATCACCTCGAAACCTAAATCTTTCCCGGCTTTATCCGCGAATTTCCATTCGGTCTGGAACCAGGGCTCTTCCGGCTGTTTGACTAAAAAACCGAGTTTTAAATTTTCAGCGATAGCGGATTGTGACATAACGGCAGCCAGGCCGATGGCCGCCAGCGCTTTAGTAAATTTGTGCATGGTAAACTCCAGCTTTAGCATTCTTTTCTGTAGGGAATATTTGCGTGCTTCTTATTTAATCGGACTTAAAACAAGGCATTAGCGCTTACCTCGTCATAAGCGTTAGTGCTGGTGATAGTTTTAGCGGGAAATTAATCATCCATAAGAGAGCGACATCACACCGCAGAATTACAGTAATTGCGTACATAAATTCAGCGTAAAATGACATAAAAAAGAGCGATATTGTCCGACAAATGCAATGCAGTTAAGCAGGATTGTCCATAAGGTCAGCTAAGATATCCCTGTCTGCCGGACGCCCAGGGTCCGGGAGGGGGGG
>JAFACP010000233.1 GCA_023425455.1 Pseudomonadota bacterium
CGCCTACAATATGCGGTTTCGGCGGCTGGATATTGAAGGGCATCAGATGCTTATTTCTGACGCTCAGGCGTAAGCCTTTCTTGCACAGCGGCGTTGTTGCACGCTAAATTACGAAAAGAATAGAAAAGTAGAGGATCCGTCTGAAAATGCGATTCTGGTTTCTCCTTCTCACGGTGTTATTTCTGGCGGGATGCAGCAGCCACCGTGCGCCGCAACGTGACCCACGGCTCTCGGATTCCATTACCGTCATTGCCAGCCTTAACGACCAGCTAAGCAACTGGCGCGGCACACCTTACCGTTATGGGGGCATGAGCCGCGGTGGGGTTGATTGTTCAGGGTTTGTGCTGATGACTTTTCGCGATAAATTTGCCATGCAGCTACCGCGTGAAACGCGCAAGCAGGCGGAGATCGGTACGGAAATTGATAAAGACGATTTATTGCCTGGCGACCTGGTGTTTTTCAAAACAGGATCGGGCGAAAGTGGTCTTCATGTTGGCATTTATGATACCGATAATCAGTTTATTCATGCTTCGACCAGCCGTGGGGTGATGCGCTCTTCACTCGATAATGTTTACTGGCGAAAAAACTTCTGGCAGGCGAGGCGTATTTAGCGACCGGTTGTGTTGTTAACTGAACGGCATGATGAGCAATAAGTCATGCCGTTTTTTCTGAAATAAAATGATTAAAGTTAAATTTACTACAGGCTTGTTATCCACGTATGTGCCTGTTTTATCTAAAACTGGCTATTACTCAGTAACCAGGATAAGATTATTTAAGATTCAGGGATAAGTCTGAAATTAATACGGAACTGATGAAATTAACTTTATTAAAATCAAGACAGTGGAATTGTGCCAGCAATTGCTCCAGGATGTCCTCTCTCATCTTTAATGTGGGGCGAGCTCAATGATTATTACGCTAGATAACCCTTACCAGTCTGAGTTTTTACTTCAGCCTGCCCGTAATAGTGCGGGGGAGCTTAAAGGCTTAGAGGTTCTGGTTAACTTTGTGGACCCGGGCACGGATGTTCGTATCCCGACTGAGCTGGTTATCCCGCACCTGTCGCCGGAGGAAGAGTTAGCGCTGTTTCATGAAAAACTGCAATTGCTCGATACCTGCAAACTGTTCTTTATTCAGCATCAGCTCATTGCCTGGATAAATATTACGCCAGCGATTGTGACTTTCTTATTAACCAGTGAAAGCGCAGTTTCATTAACCGAACGCTATCCGTTCCTCGAGTTTAGTGTTAATGAGAACTATCCAGGTTTAAATAACGGTAAAGACGACCTGGATCTGGCGAGAATGGCCATCCGTTTTCCGCTGGTGCTGGCCAACTTCGGCGCGGGAGCTGCATCGCTTAAACCGGTATATGACGGTCTGTTTAAACGCGTCATTCTGGATAAAGGTTTTATTCAGCAGCGCGTCGCGGAGCTCTCCTTTGAGCCATTCATGCGGGCGATCCTCTGGCAAATATCACCTCATTGCCAGTCTGTCATCATCTCCGGTATCGACGAGCACGTGATATTACAGCGCGTATTGTCATTTAATCTCGGCGCGATGATGGGCACCCTCTGGCCTGCCGTTTCGCCGGAGCAGGTCACCACGCTGGTGCAGGGATAACCCTTCTTTTCGCCCGTATTTAAGTCCTGCTAAACCCTCTACACTAAGAGCAGGAGGACTTATGACCCTGTCTTTTACTGCCCACTGGCATGATGAATTGCCCGGTTTTTACACCGCGCTACAGCCCACACCTTTACAAAACGCTCGCCTTATCTGGCATAACGACAGCCTGGCGGAAGCGCTTGCGATCCCGTCAGCGTTGTTCCACCCCGGAAGTGGTGCCGGGGTCTGGGGAGGCGAAAGCCTGCTTCCCGGTATGAAGCCGCTGGCGCAGGTTTATAGCGGACACCAGTTTGGCGTCTGGGCGGGACAACTGGGCGATGGCAGAGGGATCCTGCTGGGCGAGCAACAGTTGCCCGGCGGTAAAACCGTAGACTGGCATCTGAAAGGGGCGGGCCTGACGCCTTATTCACGGATGGGGGACGGCCGCGCGGTGCTGCGCTCCACCCTGCGTGAGGCGCTGGCCTCTGAGGCGATGCACGCGCTGGGTATTCCCACGACCCGCGCGCTGTCGATTGTCACCAGCGACACCCCGGTGGCGCGCGAGACCATGGAGCACGGCGCCATGCTGCTGCGCGTGGCAGAAAGCCACCTGCGATTTGGTCACTTTGAACATTTCTACTACCGCAGAGAGCCGGACAACGTGCGCCAGCTGGCTGACTACGCCATCCGTCGCCACTGGCCGCAGTGGCAGGACGAGGAGGATAAATACGGCCTCTGGTTCCGCGATATCGTGGCCCGTACGGCTGCGCTGATCGCCCGCTGGCAAACCGTCGGGTTCGCGCACGGGGTGATGAATACTGACAACATGTCTCTCCTCGGCTTAACCTTTGATTACGGCCCGTACGGTTTCCTGGATGATTATCAGCCCGGTTATATCTGCAACCATTCGGACTATCAGGGGCGCTACAGCTTTGACAACCAGCCCGCCGTCGGGCTGTGGAATCTGCAGCGTCTTGCGCAGACGCTCTCGCCGTTTATGGATGTGGAGACGCTCAATGATGCGCTCGACAGCTACCAGACGGTTTTATTGCGTGAATATGGCCTGCTTATGCGCAGTAAGCTGGGGCTAATGACGCAGGAGAAAGGGGATAACGATATTCTCAACGAACTGCTGGCGATAATGGCCCGCGAGGGAAGCGACTATACCCGCACCTTCCGCATGCTGAGCCTGACGGAGCAGCACAGCGCCGCTTCACCGCTGCGCGATGAGTTTATCGACAGGCCGGCGTTTGACCGCTGGTTCACCGCTTACCGCGCGCGACTGCAGCAGGAACAGGTCGATGACGCCAGCCGTCAGGCGGCCATGCTGGCCGCCAATCCGGCGATGGTGTTGCGAAACTGGCTGGCGCAGCGCGCGATAGCGCAGGCGGAGCAGGGGGATTATGCAGAACTGCACAGGCTGCATGCCGCATTACGTACCCCTTTTGCCGATCGGGATGATGACTACATCGCCCGACCGCCGGAGTGGGGTAAACGGCTGGAAGTAAGCTGTTCCAGCTAAGGCACCAGAAACACCTGCACCGCGTCGTGAGACGGGTGACGGCCGACCTGCACCTGCGCGCCGTACCAGTGCGCCAGCGCCCCGGCCTGCAACACCTGATCCGGCGGACCGTCGCTGACCAGCCTGCCGTCATGCAACAGCAGGATCCTGTCGGCCCACAGCGCCGCCAGGTTCAGGTCGTGTAACACGACGCAGACGTGAAGTTGCCCCGCGCGGGTCAGGGATTTCAGCAGCCGCAGAAGATGCTGCTGGTGGTAAAGATCCAGCGCCGACGTGGGTTCATCAAGAAACAGCCAGCCGCGCGGGGCGCCATCCTGCCAGAGCTGCGCCAGCGCGCGTGCGAGCTGAGCGCGCTGCTGTTCACCGCCGGACAGCGTGTTATACAGCCTGCCCGCCAGCGGCAGACAGCCGGAAAGCTGCATCACCTGCTGAACGACAGCGCGCTCAGACAGGCGATCCCACGGGGCGCGGCCCATGCCGATGACGGTTTCAACCGGCCAGTCAAAGCCGATATGCGTATGCTGTCGCATCACCGCCCGCCGCCGGGACAGGCTCTGCGGCGGCCACTGCGCCAGCGTGCGGCCAGCCAGCAGGGCGTCGCCGCGCGTCGGTTTCAGATACCCGGTCAGCAGCCGCAGCAGGGTCGATTTCCCCGCGCCGTTCGGGCCGATCAGCGCCACCAGCTCCCCCTGCGCCAGAGAGAGCGATACGCCGCTGATAACCGCGCGCTGACCCACCTGATAGCCGAGATCCTCGGCCCGATACTCTTCAACCATGCTGGCCTCCTCGCCGGAAGATAAGCCACAAAAACCACGGAGCACCGAGCATACTGGTCAGCAGGCCAACCGGCATTTCCGCCGGGGCGACCAGCGTTCGGGCGACGGTATCAGCAACCAGCAGAAGCAGCGCACCGGCAAGCGATGAACCCGGGATCACCGCCCGGTGATCGGCACCCAGCCACAGGCGAATCAGGTGCGGCACGACCAGCCCGACAAAACCGATAACGCCGCTGACGGCGACGGCGGCGGCCACCAGCAGGGCGCTGCACAGCAGTAAAATGCGCTGCACCGTGGCGACATCCACCCCGAGGTAGTGGGCATCTTCCTCGCCCAGCTGCAGTAAATTGAGGGCGCCGGCCAGTCGCCAGATGATGAACAATGTCGGTAACATCAGCGATGTGACGGCCAGCAGCGTCGACCACTGCGCCTGACCGAGGCTACCCATCCCCCACAGCGAAAGCTGGCGCAGCTGGGCGTCATTGCTGATCCAGGAGAGTACGCCGACCGCCGCGCCGCACAGGGCGTTGATCGCAATACCCACCAGCAGCAGCCGTGACAGCGAGCTGTTCCGCTGCTGGCTAAGGATAAAGATGGCGACGGTGGCGGCCAGCGCACCGAGAAAGGCCGCCAGCATCGGGGCATAGAGCATCGCCAGCGCGGGCAGTGAGAGTGGCAGAACCACCCACAGGGCAACGGCCAGTGCCGCGCCGCTGCTGATCCCGAGCAGGCCCGGATCGGCCAGCGGATTACGGAACAGCCCCTGCATCACGCAGCCTGCGAGCGCCAGTGAACCGCCGATCGTCAAGGCCAGCAGCACGCGGGGCAGACGGATGGTCAGCCAGATCTGACGCAGCGCCTCATCGCTGCCGCTCCACAGCAGGCTCACCGGCAGACGCAGGGCGCCAAAACCGGTGGCCATTAACGTCATCACCGTGAGCAGCGCGGCCAGCGCCCACAGAGATAGCGTGGTCCGCCGGGTCATCAGGGGAGTTGCTCCGCTCTGGCCCGCAACTGCTGGATGGCCTGCGGCGTGCGCACGCTAAAGCCGAGCAGCGCCATATCGTCGATTGCCAGCACCTGTCCGCCGCGTCCCGCCGGCGTTTGCGCCAGACCCGGCAGCTTCCACAGATTCTCTTCACCGCCCAGCGCCTGCACGCCGTCCCGGGAAATGACCACCAGATCGGGCTGACTGGCAATCACCCCCTCGCGGGAAAGCGGCTGATAGCGGGTAAAGCCCTGCATCGCATTCTGTAACCCCGCCGCGCGGATGGCGGCATCCGCCGCGGTCTGCTGTCCGGCGGCCATCGCGGTCATCCCGCCGTGGTTGAGGATAAACAGCACCCGTTTATTGAGGGGGGAAGAGGGCAGCGCCGCCAGCG
>JAFACP010000386.1 GCA_023425455.1 Pseudomonadota bacterium
TCACGCCGATACGCAGTAACACATCGCGGCCTTTTCGGCTGGGAGGCCAGTGCACCGGCCCTGGCAGGCTGTCGCCAGCGCTGGCGTGGCGGGCAAAATTGACCCAGTAATCCGCGACCTGGGCGGAGAACTGCAGGTCGCGGGCGTTGACGTACTGGCGGGAAGGTTCCACCTCGCCGAGGGTGTCAAAGACATAGGGCACTTCGTTACCGTGCCATGCCCCGTTGATAAAGGTGTCGTGTTCAGCTTCCGCTACATAGTCAAACCAGTAGCGCCAGCACGGCGCGCCGACGCGCTGCTGAGCCTGCATCACCACGTATCCGAGGGTGGTAAACGCCATATCCCGGCACACCTGACGTCCCAGCTCCTCATCCCCCTTCACGCCAGGATAGAGCAGCCTGATGAGCCCCAGGCCCAGGCGACGCTCACGACGCAGCTTCTGGATCTGCCCGGCGAGATCGATGCCAAACACCGCCATGACGCTCGCCTCATCGCTGTTAGAGCCGATCATCAGCGGCAGCGGATGCTGACGGGCGGCAAAAAAGACCTCCAGCATCGGCTCAGGCAGTACGCAATCACCGGAGATCGGCGCAGGGGCGATATTCAGCGGTGAGGTCAGCGGCCAGAACGCCTCAGGGGGGATCGCCCGCAGCTGTTCCGCGCTGGCATCAGGCAGGCCAAAGTGGTCGGCCAGCGCCTGCCCCTTCTCCAGCGCCACGCTTCGTGGCGTATCCGGCAGCGTGTAACCGCTCTGGACGATCGCTTTGTGAAACAGCCCCGCTGCCAGCGGTGAGGCCAGCAGCGACAGGACGCTACGCGCGCCGGCAGATTCACCAAACAAAGTGATGTTGTGCGCATCGCCGCCGAATGCGGCGATATTGTCGCGCACCCAGCCGAGGGCGGCTATCTGATCGAGCAGGGCAAAATTATGCACCACCTGCTCCTCTTCCCCTTCGAGGGCCGGATGGGCAAAAAAGCCGAGATGACCCAGGCGATAATTGAGGGTCACCACCACCACATCACGCGCGGCCAGCGCCCTGCCGTTATAGGGAGGCAGGCCGCCTGCGCCGAGGGTGTATCCACCGCCGTGCAGCCAGACCATCACCGGCAGCGCCCCACGCCGCGTGGCGGGGGACCAGACGTTCAGATACAGGCAGTCTTCAGAAAAGGGGCCGGGGTCGCCGCCGCCCAGCTCCTGACAGAACTCACTGCTCTGCCAGCTCGACGGCGAAAACGCCGTGGCCTGACGGATCCCTTCCCACGGCACCGGCGGACACGGGGAGCGCCAGCGCCATTCGCCGACGGGAGGCGCGGCATAGGGAATACCGCACCAGACATGAACATCGTTATCAGTAAAGCCGGTCAGTACGCCCTGACGCGTTTCAACCACAGGGGCAGAGGGATTTTGCATAGCAGCCTTCTTTTTCCATCACACCCCAGCAGAGTAACGATTTCAGAGCAAACCGCAACGCTGTTTGCTGCGCGTTTCCGCCTCCTGATAGAGCGTAAACTCATCCAGAACCGGGCAGCCAAGCGCATCTTCAAACGCGTCGCGGCTGGCGTTTCCGTGGCTGTGCGCCTGGCGCTCCGTGCCGAGGTTCGACTGGAAAATCCCCGCCGCGCTGACGGGGAGGAAATCCTCGTAGGTGATGGGTTGCGCCACCAGCCAGCCTCGCTCGATCAGCGGCTGCGGATCGTCGCCCGGACGAAACGCGTGACGGTGCGCTTCGCCCGCCGGCGTCAGGCGGTAGCGGAACCAGGCCAGCTCCTGACGACGCAGAAACATCTCGCTGTCCGGGAAGGCCGCGAAGATCTCGCGCAGGTGAAGCTGGTGGGTCAGATTATCTTTACCGGTCCCGGCGTCCGCCAGCAGACGGTCGTACAGCGCGCGGCCTTTCGGGGTGAGCGCGATGCCGCGCTGTTCAATTTCGCCAAAGCGCGCGGTATGGGTGCCTTTATGCTCTCCGGCAAACAGCACCGGCTCCTCCAGCGCCTTAAAGCTGGTCTGGCGCAGCAGGATCGGCACCTCCCGGCGCGGCGGGCCTTCAATCAGGTTTTTGGGCGCAATACCATACTGCGGCATCAGCTCCTGCACCCGGTCGATATCGAGGGTGCGCGGCGTAAGATGGTTGATGTGACAGCCCGGAAAACAGACCACATCCGCAATCAGACGGTGCTCATTATGCAGCGCCAGATAGGTCTGCTGGTCTACCGTCGCATGACGATGCCAGCGGAAGGTTTCCAGCGCCTCCTGCACGAACGCCTGCGCCTCGGCCTCGCTAAAGTGACCCACAGATTCATGACGTTGGATAAGCGACAGGCAGCGCGGCGTAAAGATGTTGCGTTGGGCCAGGATCTCCGCCGCGCGCTGGCGCAACGCGGGATTTTCTATCAGCTCAAGGCGCAACAGCGAGGTAAAAATACGAAACGGGTTGCGGGATAACGCCGCATCGTCGACCGGGCGAAACGCCGTCGAATGGACCGGTACGCCGGCCTGAGAGAGATCGTAGTAACTGACCGGGTACATGCCCATAATGGCAAACATGCGCCGCAGGGTGGAGAGTTCCTGCGCCGTCCCCACGCGGATCGCCCCGTGGCGCTCCAGGTTCAGTCGCGTCAGCTCGTCGGCGTTCGCCAGCTGTTCATGCAGCTGCGGGTTATTTTCCAGCACCGCCAGATTGACGTCCGCAACCAGCTCAAGCAGGGTGCCATACTGCGGAACTTCCTGCTGGTACATCGCCGACATAGCCTGCGAAAAGTGTTCCCGAATATCATCAGCCGTGATGGTGTTCGCCATGGTGTCATATCTCCAGTGAATATTACCTGGAGTGTAGAGAAGCTCGCTGCGGTCGGCGGGAAGAATTTACAATTTGTGATCTGCGCGGGCGAAAGGTTAAAAGCTGCGCTTTCGCTGGAAATACAGAGACCTGGCCGGCGTAAAACCGCCGCATCAGTGGAAAAACATCTTGTAACTCAAACAGATCAAATGTTAAAAATATTTTGCTATCAGGTTATCAAAATTAAACAACTTAACTTGTCACCTGCCTTACTCTGTTTTTAACATCGCCTATGGAAAAAAACGGTCTGTTCAGTCAGCGCATACGCTTGCGCCATTTGCATACTTTTGTAGCCGTCGCTCAACAGGGAACGCTGGGGCGAGCGGCTGAAACCCTTAATCTGAGTCAGCCAGCGCTCTCGAAGACCCTTAACGAGCTGGAGCAACTCACCGGCACCCGGCTCTTCGATCGTGGCCGCCTGGGCGCACAGCTCACGCTGGTGGGGGAGCAATTTCTGACCCACGCGGTAAAGGTGCTGGACG
>JAFACP010000410.1 GCA_023425455.1 Pseudomonadota bacterium
ATGAAACAAAACAGTATCCGACAATTATCAGCGTCCACCCTTTTGGCAGCTGTAAGGAACAGACGTCCGGCAATGTCTACGGAAAGGCGCTGGCTGAAGCAGGCTATGTCGTGATCGCCTATGACGCCAGTTTCCAGGGTGAGTCCGGCGGCTCTCCACGCTGGGTGGAGGATCCGGCTCAGCGCGTGGAGGACATCAGTCGGGTTATTGATTACGCCGTAACCCTGCCGTATGTCGATGCTGAACGGATTGGCGTACTGGGTATTTGCGGCGGCGGTGGTTATGCCATTAATGCCACGCTGACGGAGAAACGTATTAAAGCCGTTGTCAGCATCACCGGCGTAAATATCGGCCGGCTTTTCCGCGAAGGTTTCAGCAATTACGACCCTGTTGGCGCGCTGAATGCGATGGCGGCACAGCGTACGAATGAAGCCCGCGGCGGGGAGATTCAGGTTAATGAACTGCTTCCTGCCAGCCCGGAAACGGCAAAGGCCAGCGGACTGACCGAGCGTGACGTATTCGAGGCGACAGACTACTACAAAACGCCGCGCGGCCAGCAGCCGGGTGGGGCGACGCGAATGGTGTTCTCGCATGCGCAGAAAACGCTGGCCTGGGACGCTTTTTCGTTTGCAGAAACATTACTGACTCAGCCGGTGATGGTGGTGGTCGGTGAAAACGTCGGCGCTTTCGGGGCTTACCGTGACGGGCTGGAAATCTATGGCCGGGCTGTAGCCTCCCGTGACCGCCAGCTGGTCTCACTAGCCGATTATTCGCATTACGAACTGTATGACAAACCGGAAGCGGTTCAGGCGGCGCTGGCTAAGGTTATCCCGTTTTTGGTTATGCATATCGACGCCACGGCTGAATAGAGCTAAGACGCAGAGGTAACCCGCTGGCGGGAAACAGGCAGACAGCCCCCGGCAACCCGCCGGGGCTGTGCTGAAGATGCGGATCATTTTGTTACGCCTTCGCCCCTGAGCCAGACATCACGCGTCACCGAGTACAGCAGGCTCGGGGGCGCATCCTTCACGTCATGGATCTCCCTGATGCAGGTTAACCCGGTTTTTTCGAGCACCTTCTGTGACGCCAGATGATGCTGCCTGACGACGGCGGAAATCTCGCCCAGGTTAAGCGTGGTGAAGCCAGCGTGCACTGCACCTCGCGCAAACTCTGTCGCCAGCCCCTTTCCCCAGGCCTCAGTGGCCAGGCGGTATCCGAGGTTGTTGATCGTGATGTCGTCGTAGCGGAGCACACTCAGCCCACCAAAACCGACGATCCGGCCGGGGTCATCACGAAGGGCCAGCGCCCAGTTCCCGAACCCGTTGCGGTCCCAGTGGCTCAGCCAGCGCTGCAGCACCGTTTCTGCGTGGTGACGATCCGGGTAGGGGCCAGCCGGGTTGAATGTATTGGTCGCCGGATCGCCGTAAATGCGGAACAGTGCGCTGACATCGCTGGCGGCGACGGGCCGAAGAAGCAGACGTTTCGTCTCGGTGGGCAAATTCACCTCCTGATATAACCGTAATCGCTTTAGTTAACCTGCAGCAATATTGCCATCAGCCCGGGGAAGCGGGCATCCAAATCTTCTCTGCGCAGTGAAATCATATTCTCCCGGCCCTGCGGACGCTGCCAGATAACCCCGCTGTCGCGCAGTACGCGCCAGTGGTGGGTCATGGTGGATTTCACCACCTCTTCAGGGCGCAGGGCGTTACAGCTCAGTTCATTGCCATCGGCAAGACGGCGGACAATGGCGAGGCGAAGTGGGTTACCAAGGGCAAACAGCACATTTTCCAGCTGTATGTGTTCCGGTTCGGGGTGGTTGGCGATCATCGTTTTCCTGCGTTTGGCATCGGATTGAGCTATATCAACAAGAGGTCAATCGTTAAAAAATAGTACGGCAATACTCGTACAATCGGACTATTATAGCAAACGCAGAGACGGGCGGCCATCCTGGCCGTCACACACCAGTCATAATGACTAAGGATTTATCATGCCCCGACCCATACCTCTCGAACGTTATCGCAACATCGGTATCTCCGCGCATATCGATGCCGGTAAAACCACCACCACCGAGCGCATCCTGTTTTACACCGGGATGAGCCATAAGCTGGGGGAGGTTCACGATGGCGCGGCAACAACCGACTGGATGGCGCAGGAGCAGGAGCGGGGGATCACCATAACCTCTGCGGCGGTAAGCTGCTTCTGGTCGGGGATGGACAGAGACGTTGAGCCGCACAGAATCAACATCATCGACACTCCGGGGCACGTGGATTTCACCATTGAGGTGGAACGCTCGATGCGCGTGCTGGATGGTGCGGTGATGGTGTATGACTCCGTCGGCGGCGTGCAGCCGCAGTCGGAAACCGTCTGGCGTCAGGCAAACAAGTACCACGTGCCGCGACTGGCCTTCGTCAACAAAATGGACCGTCCGGGAGCCGATTTCTTTCGCGTTGTGCGCATGATGGAAGAGCGCCTGAAGGCCAACCCGGTGCCGATCGTCATTCCTGTCGGGGCAGAGGAGCACTTCAGCGGCGTGGTGGATCTTATCAAAATGCGCGCCATTGAATGGGACGATGCCACTCAGGGAATGGTCTTTCGCTACGCGCCGGTGCCTGAGGCGCTGCTGAGCACCGCCCGCAGATGGCGGGAAAAAATGGTCTCGGCGGCGGCAGAAGCCAGCGAAGCGCTGATGGATAAATACCTGGAGACGGGCGATCTGGATGAGGCGGAGATCATCGCAGGGCTGCGGATACGTACCCTCGCTGGCGAGATCCAGCCGATGCTGTGCGGCAGCGCGTTTAAAAACAAGGGCGTGCAGCGGATGCTGGATGCGGTTGTTGAGCTGATGCCATCGCCGCTCGACATTCCGGCAATTGACGGCGTCGATGAAAAAGGGCAGCACGCCGAGCGCCATCCGAACGATGACGAGCCGTTCTCGGCGCTGGCGTTTAAGCTGATGAGCGACCCGTATGTCGGCCAGCTGACCTTTATTCGCGTCTACTCCGGCGTGTTACGCAAAGGGGATGCGGTATATAACCCGGTGAAGGGGAAAAAAGAGCGCATTGGCCGGATCGTGCAGATGCATGCCAACGATCGCCACGAGGTAGACGAGCTGCGCACGGGAGACATCGCCGCCTGCGTCGGACTGAAGGATGTCACCACCGGCGACACCCTGACCGACCCGAATGCGGTGATCACCCTTGAGCGGATGGCGTTCCCGGACCCGGTGATTTCGCTGGCGATCGAGCCGAAAACCAAAGCCGATCAGGAAAAAATGGGCATCGCCCTGCAGCGTCTGGCGGCGGAAGATCCCTCCTTCCGTCTGCACACCGATGAAGAGTCCGGACAGACGATTATCTCCGGGATGGGTGAGTTGCACCTTGAGATCATCGTTGACCGCATGAAGCGTGAGTTTGGCGTGGAGGCGAATATCGGCCGCCCACAGGTCACCTACCGGGAAACCTTGCGTAAAGCGGTGACGGATATCGAAGGTAAGTTTGTTCGTCAGTCCGGCGGTAAGGGCCAGTACGGTCATGTTGTGCTGAGTCTTGCGCCGTCGGAGCCTGGCAGCGGGTTTACCTTTGAAGATGCCACGAAGGGCGGAGTGGTGCCGCGCGAGTACATTCCCTCCGTCGAGAAAGGGCTGCGGGAAGCGATGAATAACGGCGTGCTGGCCGGCTATCCGGTTGTCGATGTCAAAGCGAGCCTGACGTTTGGCTCGTATCATGATGTCGACTCGTCGGAAATGGCCTTTCGCATGGCGGCGATCCTCGGGTTTAAGGAGGGGGCGCGTAAAGCCGACCCGGTGATTCTGGAGCCGGTTATGCACGTGGAAGTCGAGACACCTGAAACGTACGCCGGGGCGATTATGGGCGATCTCTCTTCCCGCCGTGGGATGGTTCAGGGCATGGAAGAGCAGTACGGCAGCCAGATTATTCGCGCTGACGTCCCGCTGGCGGAGATGTTTGGCTATGCCACCGCGCTGCGCTCAATGTCCCAGGGACGCGCGACCTACACCATGGAATTCCACCATTACGCCGAAGCACCGCGTACTGTGGCAGAGGAAATCATCGCCGGGCGAACCAAAGGCTAAGCGGCCACCCAATAAAAAAGCGCCGAAAGGCGCTTTTTTATTGCCTTGTCTGACGGGAAAGGTGTGCCAGATCAGGCTTCGCGATGTTCTCCTGGCGTATTCACGATTGCATGACAGTTGGCGACAAGGTGTGAGAAGACTTTTTGGTCGTTGTCTGCGTTGTCCGGCTTGTGCCAGGGGCGGAAGTTGGAGTACCAGAGACTCCCTAAAAGTTGATGGTTCGTTTTGCAGGGATACTTACAAATGGTCAGTTCCAGTATTCATATTTCGCCGTCATTACAGCGTTATGTTTGTCCACATACTGTTTACCTGTCCGATCAGTTGGGGTGATTGTAATATCTATATTGGCGTGTGTGCATTCTCCATGTGAGTTCCACTCCTCGCAGGTGGTCAGATTTTTTTCGATGGTGAAATACGTCTGGGTCTTGCTCAGGGTCAATTCACGGCCCTCGTTATCATAGCCATACTCCTCTATGGTTGAGGGTGATTGGGTTTTGATCAGGCGATGATTGCCATCATAACTATATACAATCGTATTATTATCTATCGCCATACTTCCTTTGTTTGCCGCGCTTGCCAGTAATCCTGATGAATTGAAGGCGTAGTCGATTGTGCCCACTACGGTTTTGTCTTTATCTTCTGGTTTTGTGGCTGCGATAACCGAACGATTAACTGCACGGCTGATAATTCCTTTATCGTTAAGCAGGTACATTCCCTCAAGAGTCTGCCGATATGCCTGCGTGGTTTTCTGACTGTTTTTATCGGCTATGACGCCGTTTGAGTCCACCTGGATGCGCCAGCCAAATTCCGTTTTATTCAACTGAATTTCAGAGGTTGCCGTGAAAACTGCTTTCTGGCCTGTTGAGGTTTTGACCTCTTCCATACGGCCGCCAATTAATTCACCGCATTGACTGAAGTTGCTTTGAACTGATGTGCGGAGATACCCGTCAGGACTATCAATAGTGATTGATACAGATTTGGGAATTTCAGTTCTTGTCGGCTCGCTCAGAAGGATGAAGTTGTTCAGTTTGTTTTTAGCGAAGGTTTCCACAGTGCATTGTTCTGCATAAGTCTGAAATGTGCAGAGGGATAAGAGAGTAATTAACTGTTTTTTATTATTGAATGACATTATTTGTTGTCCTCATGAACCGATCAGTTATCCGGATTTGGTTACGTTGGCGAAGTTTTGTTTCATTGGCTGCTTGTCTGGTTTGGCTCACTTGTCAATCAGTAGCTTCACTGTAATCTGGCTATATGCTTTGTACAATAACGTCCGCTGTTCGCTCACAGCAGACCTGATGGCACTAGTGCCTGCCAACTGCGTACCAGGATCGGACTCCAGCTATTTATTCTCTTACTTTTGACAAGATTGCTCTGTACAAGTCAATGGCTCTCCAGATGTCATCCTGTGTA
>JAFACP010000436.1 GCA_023425455.1 Pseudomonadota bacterium
CCGTACTCGTCTGTACTAATCTGTTGGGGGCGACCGCCCTCAATTGTCAGACAGAGTAGTAGTCGTAAGGCCGTGCTTCCGGAAGGAATGCGCGGCTTGTTTTCGTTTATGAATCAGCAATTACACAACATCATCCACACTGTATCAAAGCGGCAATTGAGCGAATCCCCGGGGCTGATTTACGTCAGTAACAGAGGGGAACGAGCGCAGCCATCGCAGAGACAGCTGGAAGGATAACGTGTCATAACGGGGCATATGGCTGGACGAATCCCACGCGTTTTTATCAATGACCTGCTGGCAAGAACCGACATCGTCGATCTGATCGACGCGCGGGTAAAGCTGAAAAAGCAGGGTAAGAACTACCATGCGTGCTGTCCGTTCCATAATGAAAAAACCCCCTCTTTCACCGTAAACGGTGAAAAACAGTTTTATCACTGCTTCGGCTGTGGCGCACACGGGAATGCGGTCGATTTTTTGATGAACTACGACAAGCTCGAGTTCGTTGAAACCGTCGAAGAGCTGGCGGCGATGCACAACCTTGAAGTGCCGTATGAAGCCGGCAATGGTCCGAGCCAGATAGAGCGCCATCAACGGCAAACGCTTTATCAACTGCTGGATGGCCTGAATTCGTTTTACCAACAGTCTCTTAAGCACGCCGCTGCAGAACCTGCGCGTCAGTATCTGAACCGGCGCGGACTGAGTGACGATGTCATTGCGCGTTTCGCTATTGGCTACGCCCCGCCCGGCTGGGACAACGTGTTAAAACGTTTCGGCGGCAATAGCGAAGATCGTAAGTCACTGATCGATGCGGGCATGCTGGTCACCAACGACCAGGGACGCAGTTATGACCGCTTCCGCGAGCGGGTGATGTTCCCGATCCGCGATAAGCGGGGCCGGGTGATGGGATTTGGTGGCCGCGTGCTGGGTGATGCCCTGCCAAAGTACCTTAACTCCCCGGAAACCGATATTTTCCATAAAGGCCGTCAGCTATATGGCCTTTATGAAGCCCAGCAGGATAACGCTGAACCCCAGCGTTTACTGGTGGTCGAAGGCTATATGGACGTAGTTGCGCTCGCGCAATATGGCATTAACTACGCCGTTGCTTCGCTGGGCACCTCGACCACGGCCGAACATATTCAGCTGCTGTTTCGCGTAACTAACAACGTGATCTGTTGCTACGACGGCGACCGCGCAGGACGCGATGCCGCCTGGCGAGCGCTGGAAACGGCGCTACCGTATATGACCGACGGGCGCCAGCTGCGCTTTATGTTCCTGCCCGATGGCGAAGACCCGGATACGCTGGTGCGTAAAGAGGGCAAAGCGGCATTTGAAGCGAGGATGGAGCAGGCACAGCCGCTCTCCACGTTTTTGTTTAACAGCCTGATGCCGCAGGTTGATTTGAGTACGCCAGATGGCCGCGCGCAGCTCAGCACGCTGGCGCTGCCGCTCATCAGCCAGGTGCCGGGCGAAACGCTGCGCATCTATTTGCGTCAGGAGTTAGGCAACAAGCTCGGCATTCTCGATGACAGCCAGCTTGAGCGTTTAATGCCGAAACTGGCTGAAAGCGGCGCGGTTCGCCCCGCACCTCAGCTAAAACGCACAACCATGCGTATACTGATAGGGCTACTGGTACAAAATCCTGAGCTGGCGCCGCTGGTGCCGCCACTGGCCGGTTTGAATCACGAAAAACTGCCCGGACTTGGCTTATTTTCAGAACTGGTCAACACTTGTCTGTCTCAGCCAGGTCTGACCACCGGACAGCTTTTAGAGCATTATCGCGGCACAAAAGAGGCCGCAACCCTTGAAAAACTGTCGATGTGGGACGATATAGCAGATAAAGATATCGCAGAAAAAACGTTCACCGACTCGCTCAACCATATGTTTGATTCGATGCTTGAGCTGCGCCAGGAAGAGTTGATTGCCCGCGAGCGCACGCACGGCTTAAGCAGCGAAGAACGCCGGGAACTCTGGATGTTAAACCAGGAACTGGCCAGGAAATAAACGAAAGACACATTCATTCACGTTGTACCAGGGCAGCAAGAGAACCGACCCCGGAGAGAGCACGCACCTTCGGGCACGCCGCTCACGCAGAGACAACGTGAAGGATCAAGTATTTAACGGCTTAAGTGCCGAATATCGATCGGGAAGCCCCCGGCAGCCGCACTGAGAGGCAGCGGCAAAAATATAAGTACGCCCTCGCTTTAAAGGTTGGCAAACCATCGCCAACACCAATCAAACGAATTAAGTGTGGATACCGTCTTATGGAGCAAAACCCGCAGTCACAGCTGAAACTTCTTGTCCAACGCGGTAAGGAGCAAGGCTATCTGACCTATGCCGAGGTCAATGACCATCTGCCGGAAGATATCGTCGATTCAGATCAGATCGAAGACATCATCCAAATGATCAATGACATGGGCATTCAGGTGATGGAAGAAGCACCGGATGCCGATGATCTGTTGCTGGCTGAAAACTCCAACAACACCGATGAAGACGCAGAAGAAGCGGCTGCACAGGTACTGTCCAGCGTGGAATCTGAAATCGGTCGTACGACCGACCCGGTTCGCATGTATATGCGCGAAATGGGCACCGTTGAACTGCTGACCCGCGAAGGCGAAATTGACATCGCAAAACGCATCGAAGACGGGATCAACCAGGTTCAGTGCTCCGTTGCCGAATACCCGGAAGCCATCACCTATCTGCTGGAACAGTACGATCGTGTGGAAGCGGAAGAAGCGCGTCTGTCCGATCTGATCACCGGCTTTGTCGACCCGAACGCCGAAGAAGATATGGCGCCGACCGCCACGCACGTCGGTTCTGAGCTGTCTCAGGAAGAGATGGACGACGACGAAGACGAAGATGAAGAAGATGGCGACGACGACAGCAGCGATGATGACAACAGCATCGATCCGGAACTGGCGCGTGAGAAATTCGGCGAGCTGCGTACCCAGTACGAACTGACGCGCGACACCATCAAAGCGAAAGGCCGCAGCCATGCCACCTCTCAGGAAGAGATCCTGAAGCTGTCTGACGTTTTCAAACAGTTCCGCCTGGTGCCAAAACAGTTCGACTACCTGGTGAACAGCATGCGCGTCATGATGGACCGCGTCCGTACCCAGGAACGCATCATCATGAAGCTGTGCGTTGAACAGTGCAAAATGCCGAAGAAGAACTTCATCACCCTGTTCACCGGCAACGAAACCAGCGAAACCTGGTTCAACGCCGCTATCGCGATGAACAAGCCATGGTCTGAAAAACTGCACGACGTCAAAGAAGACGTGCAGCGCGGCCTGCAAAAGCTGCAGCAGATAGAAGAAGAGACCGGCCTGACCATTGAGCAGGTGAAAGATATCAACCGTCGCATGTCTATCGGTGAAGCGAAAGCCCGCCGGGCGAAGAAAGAGATGGTTGAGGCTAACTTACGTCTGGTTATCTCTATCGCCAAGAAGTACACCAACCGCGGTCTGCAGTTCCTGGATCTGATTCAGGAAGGCAACATTGGCCTGATGAAAGCGGTCGATAAGTTTGAATACCGTCGTGGTTACAAGTTCTCCACCTACGCAACCTGGTGGATCCGTCAGGCGATCACCCGTTCTATCGCAGACCAGGCGCGCACCATCCGTATTCCGGTGCATATGATTGAGACCATCAACAAGCTCAACCGTATCTCCCGCCAGATGCTGCAAGAGATGGGCCGCGAGCCGACGCCGGAAGAACTGGCTGAGCGTATGCTGATGCCGGAAGACAAGATCCGCAAAGTGCTGAAGATCGCCAAAGAGCCAATCTCCATGG
>JAFACP010000019.1 GCA_023425455.1 Pseudomonadota bacterium
CGACCAGCGTGTTGCCATAGCCCAGCTCCTGGTGAACGAACAGCGGGATCACCGGCAACGGCAGGCCCACGGTCAGGTAGGTCAGGAATACGGCAAAGGCGATACGAAACAGCGAGACGTTCGCTGAAGGTTTTTTTTCTGTCTGGATGACTGCAGTCATGCTTTACTCCGAAATGAAGAGTAAGGCGGGGAAATGCCACGCCCCCTCTGCCTGATTATCAGGATTAAGGTGCGTTGGTTGACGTTAAACGCTTACGCATTATCGCAGGAGGATAATGTTGAGCTGTGAAGTTTGCCCGTAAGATCAGTTGCTTGTCAATGCATAAAAAAGGGAGCCTTATGGCTCCCCTTTCCGGTCAATCATAAAACTTATGCTTTCAGCTTGCGCATAATCAGCGTGGCGTTGGTGCCGCCAAAGCCGAAGCTGTTGGACATTACGGTAGTCAACGTCGCGTCAGTAGGTGCGGTGACGATGTTCAGGCCGGCAGCCTGTTCGTCCATCTCATCGATGTTGATGCTTGGGGCGATAAAGCCGTGTTCCAGCATCAGCAGAGAGTAGATAGCTTCCTGCACGCCAGCCGCACCCAGCGAGTGACCGGTCATGGCTTTGGTTGCAGAAATGGCCGGGCTGTTGTCGCCGAAGACTTCACGAATTGCACCCAGCTCTTTCACGTCGCCAACCGGCGTAGAGGTGCCGTGGGAGTTCAGATAGTCGATGGGGGTATCAACGCCGTGCATCGCCATCTTCATGCAGCGCACCGCGCCTTCACCGGATGGCGCAACCATGTCAGCGCCGTCAGACGTTGCGCCGTAGCCCACGATCTCAGCATAGATGTGCGCGCCACGTGCCAGCGCGTGCTCCAGCTCTTCAACCACGACCATACCGCCGCCGCCGGCGATGATGAAACCGTCGCGGTGCGCGTCATAAGTACGGGAGGCTTTTTCCGGGGTTTCGTTGTATTTGGTGGACAGGGCGCCCATCGCATCAAACTCACAGGCCATTTCCCAGCCCAGCTCTTCGCCGCCGCCAGCAAAAACGATATCCTGTTTGCCCAGTTGGATCTGCTCTACCGCGTTACCGATACAGTGAGCGGATGTCGCACAAGCGGAGCTGATGGAGTAGTTCACACCGTGAATTTTGAACGGTGTCGCCAGGCAAGCGGACACCGCTGAGCCCATCGCTTTGGTCACCACGTATGGACCGACGGCTTTCAGGCCGCGCGGGCTACGCATCGCGTCAGCGCCAAATACCTGTGCTTTTGAAGAACCACCGGAACCGGCAATCAGACCAACGCGTGGGTTATTCTGGTAAGTCTCTGCCGTCAGGCCAGCATCCGCAATGGCTTCCTGCATGGAGAGATAGGCGTAGATAGAGGCATCGTTCATGAAACGAACCACTTTACGGTCGATCAAACCGGTGGTGTCCAGTTTGACGTTACCCCATACGTGGCTACGCATTCCCGAATCTTTAAACTCTTCAGAGAAAGTGATCCCGGAGCGTCCTTCACGCAGAGATGCCAGGACTTCCTGCTGGTTATTACCGATGCTGGAAACGATGCCCAGGCCAGTAATCACTGCACGTTTCATTCAATACCTCTGTAAGTCGCACTATAGTAAGTTTCGAGTCGCACAATAGCGTACACTTGTACGCCGAACAAGTCCGATCAGACATTTTCTGAGGAAATTTGCACCCGCGCGCTCACATCGTTAAGATCGCGCCACTGCCTGTCACACGAGTAACTTACGTGAAACAAAACGCTATACAACCCGCCAACCTCGAATTCAATGCTGAGGGTACACCTGTTTCCCGAGATTTTGATGATGTCTATTTTTCTAATGACAACGGTCTTGAGGAGACGCGTTATGTTTTCCTTGAGGGAAACCAGCTCTCAGAACGCTTCCCCTGCCATCCGCGCAGCCTGTTCGTGGTGGCGGAAAGCGGGTTTGGCACCGGGTTAAATTTTCTCACGCTCTGGCAGGCATTCGATCAATTTCATGCCGCGCACCCTGACGCTACGCTACAAAGATTACATTTCATCAGTTTCGAGAAATTCCCGCTCACCGCCCGCGACCTGCAGCTTGCTCATCAGCGCTGGCCGGAGCTCGCGCCATGGGCCGGGCAGCTTCAGGCCCAGTGGCCTCCGGCTATCGGCGGCTGTCATCGCCTGCTGCTGGACGGGGGCCGCGTGACCCTGGATTTGTGGCTTGGCGATATCAACACCCTGACCGACCAACTCGACGACAGCCATAATCAGAAAGTTGACGCCTGGTTCCTCGACGGCTTTGCCCCGGCCAAAAACCCTGACATGTGGAGCCCCCATTTATTCGCGGCGATGGCCCGTCTGGCACGTCCTGGTGCGACGCTTGCAACCTTTACTTCAGCCGGTTTCGTCCGCCGCGGGTTGCAGGACGCGGGGTTTACCATGCGCAAGTGCAAGGGTTTTGGCCGCAAACGCGAAATGCTGACCGGCGTCATGGCGCAGACGGGCCCGCAGCCCGTTCAGGCCCCCTGGTTTGCCCGGCGCGCCAGCGAGGTCCGGGAGACGGCGATTATCGGCGGAGGCATTGCCAGCGCCCTGCTCGCGCTGGCGCTGCTTCACCGTGGCTGGCAGGTGACGCTCTATTGTGCAGACGCGGATCCGGCACAGGGTGCATCGGGTAATCGTCAGGGCGCACTCTATCCGCTGCTGAGCGCGCATGACCCGGCGCTGAGTCAGTTTTTCCCGGCGGCATTTACCTTCGCCCGTCGTCTGTATGCTGCGCTGCCGGTGAGTTTCGCCCATGAGTGGTGCGGCGTGACGCAGCTTGGCTGGGACGAAAAAAGCCAGCAGAAAATTGCAAATATGCTGGCGCAGGCCTTACCGCAGGAGATTGCCCGGGCGGTGAATGCGCAGGAGATAGCGCAAACAGCCGGTGTCGATACCGGCTGTGACGGGATAACCTATCCGCTCGGCGGCTGGCTGTGTCCGGCTGAGCTGACGGCGGCGGTGATCGCCCTCGCCCGATCTCGCGGTCTGGAGGTGCATTATGCCCGCCGGGTTGAGGCGCTGAGCCGGAATGAAAACCGCTGGATCCTGCGTTTTGCCGACGGCAGCCAGGCCGACCACCCCTGCGTGGTGCTGGCGAACGGTCATCAGATCAGCGGTTTTACGCAGAGCGAAAAATTGCCGGTCTATCCGGTCGGCGGTCAGGTCAGCCATATCCCGACCACATCCGGGCTGGCACACCTTCGCCAGGTGCTGTGTTACGACGGTTATCTGACCCCGCAGAACCCGGCAAACGGCCACCACTGCATTGGCGCCAGCTATCATCGCGGACAGACGTCGCCCGGGTATCGCGAAGACGATCAGCAGCAAAATCGTCAGCGCCTGATCGACTGTCTGCCGCAGGCGCAGTGGGCAAAAGAGGTGGATGTCAGCGCCGGAGAAGCGCGCTGCGCAGTACGATGCGCCACGCGCGATCATCTGCCGATGGTGGGCAGTGTCCCCGACTACGCGGCCACCCTTGAGGCGTATCAGGATCTGGCAGACAACCGGGCATCGGCGGTGAGCGCGCCGGTTTACCCTGAGCTGTTTATGCTGGGCGGACTCGGTTCGCGCGGGCTGTGTTCCGCACCGCTGGCGGCGGAAATACTGGCCGCACAGATGAGTGACGAACCGCTGCCGATGGATAGCGTGACCCTGGCGGCGTTAAATCCAAACCGGCTATGGGTGCGAAAACTGCTGAAAGGAAAAAAGGTGGGTCAGGCCGTAAATGGCCCGGCAGCATAATGGAATGCTACCGGGCAAGGTGGTTACTGCGCGCTGGCCTGACGGAACAAGGTGTCCCACATGCCGAGCACCAGAGACTGGTCGCGCGGGGAGAGTTCACCGGCCTGAATGGCCTTCTCAAGGCTGCGGGTGACTTCGTCATGCACCGCGCCGGCAGAGTGATCGTCTCCCGCTTCGAGTGCGGCAACCGCCAGCGTCAGGTGACCACGCAGATAACCGCTGGCAAACAACTCATCATCACTGGCGTGCTCCACCATGTCATCAATTAATGCCAGAATGCGTGATTCAAATTCTGCGATCATCTTCTTTCCTCTGTTAAAGATCTTCCGGCCACGGGAAGCATTCCGCCGTGATCTCCGGCGTGTGGTAATAGTGTTGTAACGCCCTGATAAGGGTCGCCGGACGCGGCGGTATGCCCTGCTCAAGATAGGTCATCACCTGGGCGTGAACGCGGCGCTGAAACACAATGCGATCCGGCTCGACATCTCCGTTGAGATTGTCGCAGCTGACGTTAAACGGGAATCCCGCCGCCACACAGAGCAACCACTCCAGCGCCTGCGGCTTGACCTCCACATCTTCAAACTGCCCCTGAGTGGCAGCGTCACGTCCGTCAGGGCAATACCAGTAGCCGAAATCGACCTGCTCACGACGTGCTTTACCGGCAATGCACCAGTGCGAAATTTCATGCAGCGCGCTGGCATAAAAACCGTGAGCAAAGACGATCCGGTTATAGGGCACGTCCGCATCTGCAGGAAGATAGATCGGTTCGTCGTCGCCTTTAATCAGACGGGTATTAAAATCAGCGGCAAAACAGCCGTCAAAAAGGTCAATCAGCTGCGAGTAATGATGTGTACTGTTCATCCATTCATTCCCAGCCACTGGAGGATCTCCTGTCCGTGGCTGTCATAAAGAAGCCTGGCGCTCATTACCGCCGAGACCACGACGATCATCGGACGGATAAGTTTTTGCCCCTTGCTCAACACCAGACGCGAGCCGACGCGCGCGCCTAAAAACTGCCCCGCCATCATGACAAATCCGGTTGCCCAGATAACCTTCCCGCCGATGATAAACAGCAGCAAACCGCCGACGTTTGAGGTTGCATTCAACACTTTGGCGTGAGCGGTCGATTTCGCGAGGTTAAAACCGGCCAGCGTCACAAACGCCAGCGCGTAGAAAGACCCCGCCCCCGGGCCGAAGAAACCATCATAAAACCCGACGCAGCCACCGGCGATAAGCGCAAACGGCAGACCGTGCAGACGGCGCTGGCGGTCCTCTTCACCCAGTTTTGGCATCAGCAAAAAATACAGGCCGATGCAGATGACCAGCACCGGCAGGATCTGGCGTAAAATGTCAGACTGCACATGCTGCACCAGCAGCGCGCCGGAGGTGGAGCCGATAAAGGTCATCAGGATATTGAGTTTCTGATCGGCGAGACTCACCACCTTGCGCCGCACAAAGTAGAGCGAGGCAGAGAGTGAGCCGCCGCAGGCCTGAAGCTTGTTGGTCGCCAGCGCCTGAGCAGGGCTCATACCCGCTGCCAGCAGGGCCGGGACCGTTAACAACCCGCCGCCGCCCGCCAGCGCATCAATAAACCCGGCTAACATGGCGACAAAAAACAGCACCGCCAGCAGCAGCGGCGACACCATAAACAGATCGACGAAATTATCCATCAGAGTGCGTGCTCATCCAGTAGCGCCTGGCAGGAAGGCGGCAGCGGAGGCGGTGTCTTCTTCTCAGGCTTAGGGGTTCCAGGTTTGGCAGGCTCAAACCAGCTTTGCAGTTCAGCGCCGCAGCCATCGCCTGGCGGTGGTAACGGCTGATCTTCACATTCAAGGCTATTCGCCGGACAGCGCAGACGAACGTGCATGTGCGCGCGGTGCTGGAACCACGGACGCACCTTACGCAGCCAGTCGCGGTCCGTTCCGGCATCCAGACACAGACGCTGCTTAATAGCCGGGTTGACGAAGATCCGCGCCACCTCGTTATCTTGCGCCGCCAGCTTGATCATGGCGGAGATATCCTGCGTCCACAGCGCCGGGACAACATTTTTGCCGTCACGAGCCACCAGATCCAGCGCCTGCGGCTTAAGCAGTTGCGCGGAACTCCAGCGCGTTTTCGGTAATTGCAGGAAGATATCGACATCCAGTCCGGTCTGGTGGCTGGCATGACCGCCGTTGAAGCGTCCACCGGCCGGCATCCCCATATCGCCAATCAGCACGGTGCCGAGGCCCAGGTTATGCACCTGATTGCCCAGACGCTGGATAAATAACAGCAGATCCGGGTGACCAAAGTAGCGACGCTGGTCGGTGCGCATCACCTGATACGTGTCGGACTGCAGCGCAAGCGCCTGTGCGCCGACGATACAACCGTTCGAGAAAGCGCCAATCGACTGGGCGCTCCCCGCGACAGGATGGATAATTTTTTGCCATGGCGTTGCCGCCAGACTGGCTCCGCTGGCCAGCAGCGCCAGCAGAGCAATTGCGGTTTTTTTCATGTTTACCAGCGTGGAATAGTGGTCGTCACATCCGCGTTCTGCGCGCGCTGGCGCAGGAAATGATCCATCAGCACGATCGCCAGCATCGCTTCCGCGATCGGCACGGCACGGATCCCCACGCAGGGATCGTGACGCCCTTTGGTGATCATCTCGACCTCTTCGCCTGCGCGATTAAGGGTACGGCCGGGCACGGTAATGCTCGAGGTCGGTTTCAGCGCAATATGGGTCACAATCTGCTGCCCGCTGCTGATGCCGCCGAGAATGCCACCCGCGTGGTTGCTCTGGAAACCGTCGTGGGTAATTTCGTCACGATTCTGGCTGCCGCGAAGCTGAACCACGCCGAAACCGTCGCCAATTTCCACCCCTTTCACCGCGTTGATGCTCATCATGGCGTGGGCGATATCAGCGTCAAGACGATCGAACACCGGCTCACCCCAGCCCGGCGGCACGCCGTCGGCCACCACCGTCACTTTGGCACCGATGGAGTCGCCCTCTTTTTTCAGGCCACGCATCAGTTCGTCAAGGGCGTCCAGTTTGTCAGCGTCAGCGCAGAAGAAAGGATTTTGCTCCACCAGATCCCAGTCATTGATCGCCAGCGGAATATCACCCATCTGACTCAGACAGCCGCGGATCGCGATACCAAATTTTTGCTGCAGGTATTTTTTGGCAATCGCCCCGGCCGCCACACGCATCGCGGTTTCACGCGCGGAAGAGCGTCCGCCGCCGCGATAGTCGCGAAAACCGTATTTTTGCTCGTAGGTGTAATCCGCATGCCCCGGACGGAACAGATCTTTGATGGCGCCGTAATCCTGGGAACGCTGGTCGGTATTTTCAATCAGCAGACCAATGCTGGTCCCGGTGGTGCGGCCCTCAAAGACGCCGGAGAGAATTTTGACCTGGTCCGGCTCGCGACGCTGGGTGGTGTAGCGAGAGGTTCCCGGACGACGACGGTCGAGATCGTGCTGTAAATCTGCTTCGGTCAGTTCGATGCCTGGCGGAACGCCATCAACGATACATCCCAGCGCCAGCCCGTGTGATTCACCAAAGGTGGTCACCCGGAATAGTTGTCCAATACTGTTTCCTGCCATCACGGCTCCGATGTCGTTATTTGTGTTTGAGCGTTGTGAAACGGGCCGAAGCCCGCTGGATTAATCTTTGTAGATGCTAAAGTGTTCGTGCGCGTCAAGCAGCTGCGCTTTGGTCAGCATAAAGACGCCGTCACCGCCGTTGTCAAACTCAAGCCAGGTGAACGGCACATCCGGGTACTGCTCTATCAGATGTACCATGCTGTTACCGACTTCACAAATCAGAATCCCGTCGTCAGTCAGATAATCCGGCGCACAGGCCAGAATACGGCGCGTCAGCTTCAGGCCGTCAGAGCCGGAGGCCAGCCCCAGTTCCGGCTCGTGGCGATACTCGCCAGGCAGATCGGACATGTCTTCGGCATCCACATACGGTGGATTAGTAACAATCAGATCGTACTGCAGCGTCGGCAGATCGCGGAACAGGTCGGAGCGAATTGGCGTAACGTGATGGATAAGCCCGTGCTCTTCGATGTTATGTTCCGTCACGGCCAGCGCGTCAGAGGAGATATCGACGGCATCGACCTCAGACTCCGGGAACGCGTAAGCGCAGGCGATAGCGATGCAGCCGCCGCCGGTACACATATCCAGAATATGCTGCGGCTGATGGTTGATCAGGCCAGCAAAACGGTTGTTGATAAGCTCGCCAATCGGTGAACGCGGCACCAGCACGCGCTCATCAACATAGAACTCGTGACCGCAGAACCAGGCCTTGTTGGTCAGATAGGCGACAGGGATACGTTCGTTCACGCGACGGATCACCCGCTCAACGATGCGGTGTTTTTCGCTGGAGGTCAGACGCGCGGAGCGCATATCTTCCGGAATGTCCAGCGGCAGGTACAGCGACGGCAGCACCAGCTGTACCGCCTCATCCCACGGGTTATCGGTACCGTGCCCGTACCAGATATTCGCCGCGCTGAAGCGGCTGACCGACCAGCGCAGCATGTCCTGTATGGTATGCAGCTCATTAACTGCTTCATCGACAAAAATTTTATCCACTCTTTCCTCCAGGGCATGCCTGCATAATTTTCGGCGGCTAGTTTGCCATGAAGACGGCGATAAATCAGCACTGACGCGCGTTGCCTGAGGTTAAAAAATGCGTTTAGTCAGGTACACTGTCGGAAATAAGAGATGAGACAGACGAATGAAAAAGAAAACACCGCTCAGCGAGGAGGATCAGGCGCTCTTCCGACAGCTGATGACCGGGACGCGGCAAATCAAGCAGGACACCATCGTCCATCGCCCGTTACGCAAAAAAGTGAGCGACATCCCCGTCAAAAGGTTGCTACAGGAACAGGCCGATAACAGCCACTATTTTTCCGATGAGTTTCAGCCGCTGCTGAACACGCAGGGCGCGGTCAGGTTCGTGCGCGAAGACGTCAGCCATTTTGAGCTGAAAAAGTTACGTCGTGGGGATTATTCGCCGGAGCTGTTTCTCGATCTGCATGGTCTGACGCAAATGCAGGCGAAACAGGAGCTGGGAGCGTTGATTGCCGCCTGTCGCCGCGAACACGTTTTTTGCGCCTGCGTGATGCACGGTCATGGCAAGCATATCCTCAAGCAGCAAACTCCGCTCTGGCTGGCCCAGCATCCGCACGTGATGGCATTTCATCAGGCACCGAAAGAGTACGGTGGAGACGCCGCATTGCTGGTGTTGATTGAGGTTGAGGAGTGGCAGCCGCCTGAGCTGCCCTGAGCGGATGGCGGGTCATCGCGGCGACCCGCCGTTTCGCACGTCACGTCAGATAGCTTTAGCCATCTTCAGATTGCACGGACTCATTTGCCAGTTGAAGACACCCTGGCCGGTTTCGTCGAGCGTGACGTTGGCAATCGCCGAGGTCGTGAACATAGGCGGCGTTTCGCCCGGGCACAGTTCAGAGACCAGGTAGCCAACCAGTGGCAAATGAGAAATGACCAGCGCAGAAGAGACACCTTCATTGCACAACGCCTGAAGATAGGCGCTGACGAGGCCAACATCGCCACACGGCGTGAGTTCAGGGAGAACATCGACACTGGTCGGCAGGTTCATACACTCCCCCACCACATCCAGCGTCTGTTCCGCACGCAGGAACGGACTCACCAGAACGCGCTCGATGTCTACTTTTTGACCTTTGAGCCAGGTAGCCATTTGACGGGATTCGTCACAGCCGCAGACAGTCAAAGGACGAACTGAGTCACTGGCGGCATCGAGTGCCGCGTCGCCGTGACGCATGATAAAAACTTGCATATTGCACCGCTTTTGTTAACCAGAATCACCAGCGTTGACGACCTGCGACCATATCGGTGAGGTAGAAAACCCGGTGGCCGGGCATTGTGCCTGATCCATTCGGTGAATGAAACGCTGTTTTTTACCTCATTGGCGTAAGTATAGTCAATCTCTGTTTACAAAATCGCCAGAACAGGTTCATTCACCTGAGGATTTACCCTTCTTTGACCTCAGCTTACGAAATCAGTTTCCTTTGCGGGCCAGAATGTCTGGCCCTGCTCTGCCATCTGCAATAATTGGTCACAAGGTGTAAACCGTGGACCGTACTGCGAGGCAAGACGCTGCAGAATAGCAACCACTTCACCCGCTCCGAGGCTATCCATATAGCGGAACGGACCGCCAAGAAACGGCGGAAAACCGATACCGAATACCGCACCGATGTCACCATCACGTGCGCTTTTAACCACCTGCTCGCCGAAGCAACGTGCGGCTTCGTTAAGCATCATCATCACGCATCGCTCCGCACACTGTGCCGCCGGGAGCGTGCCCTGACCTGCTGGCGAAATGAGCCCATAAACAGAAGGGTCAACCTGTTTTTTGCTTTTACGCCCTTTTGCGCCGTAAAGATAGAAACCACGTGCATTTTTTCTGCCTTTGCGATCGTCATTCAAAATTGCCGCAACAATGTTTGCAGGCGGGCTAAAACGATCGCCATAAGCGGCTTCCAGCACAGGTATAATTTTAGTGCCGGTATCGATTCCTACCTCATCCAAAAGTTGGATTGGGCCGACAGGAAAACCAAACGTTACCAGCGCCTCGTCAACATGCTCGATTTTCTCCCCTTCGGTCAGCAAGCGCATGGCCTCGTTGATATAAGGCGCGAGAATGCGGTTAACGTAGAAGCCCGCTTTGTCCGCCACGACAATTGGCGTTTTTCCCTGCATTTTGGCGAGCCTGACGGTAGTAGACACCGTTTTCTCGCTCGTCCCGGCGTGCGGGATAACTTCGACCAGCGGCATTTTCTCCACCGGACTAAAGAAGTGCAGACCAATAACCTGCTGCGGACGCGCTGCGGTGGCGGCGATATCGCTAATCGGTAACGATGAGGTATTTGAGGCAAAAATAGTGTGAGGTGCGCAATGTTGCTCAACCTCAGCCACCATCTGCTGCTTCAGCGCCAGATCTTCAAACACCGCCTCAATAACCACATCGCGGTGGCGAAACCCGCTGTAATCCGTTGTGCCGGTGATCAGCGACAAGGTTTTATCACGCTCACCGTCTTTGATATGGCGGCGCCTGACCTTTTGTTCAAGCTGCTGCCAGCTGTACTGCAGCGCGTGATTGATCCCTTTGGCATTGATGTCTTTGATGCGTACCGGCAACTTACCTTTACTGGCCGTCACAAAGGCAATGCCGCCGCCCATCAAGCCACCGCCCAGCACACCAGCCGCATGCAGCGGAGCAGGCTCCACCGGGCTACCGGGGTCTTTTTTCACCTCCGTGCTGGCAAAAAAGATGCTGCGCAACGCCTTTGACTGCGGCGTCATCGCCAGCTCGCCAAAGGCTTTCGCTTCGGCGGCATAGCCGCTGCTGCTGCCCTGCGCTAACCCGGTTTCAATGACCTCAAGGATCCACCGCGCGGCCGGATAGTTACCTCTGGTTTTTTGCCCGGTTTTCTTCGCTGCCATCCGGAACAGCAGCGCGCGGCCCAGCGGGCCGGCAAGAATGCGCTCGCGCACGGGCAGAGGGCGCTTAGTCGGTTTCCCCTTCAGCGCCAGTTCAGCCGCGGCCTCCAGCAAAATCGAATGGGGAACGACGTCGTCAACCAGACCCACTTTCAGCGCCTGGCGCGAGCGCAGCTGCTTACCGGTTAAGATCATCTCCAGCGCCGTGCTGACGCCAACCAGACGCGGCAGGCGCTGTGTTCCGCCTGAGCCTGGCAGCAGGCCTAACTGCACTTCCGGCAAGCCCAGTACCGTTTTGCCATCGTCGGTACAAATACGCCCATGACAGGCCAGCGCCAGCTCCAGCCCACCGCCAAGGCAGGCGCCATGGATCGCAGCGATGACCGGGACCGGCAAGGCTGTGATCTCCGCCATCACCTGCTGCCCCTGGCGGGCGAGATCTTCTGCAGCCTGAGCACTGGTTGCGCGCGCAATCATGTTGATATCGGCCCCGGCAATAAAGTTATCTGCCCTGGCGGAAATAAACACCAGCCCGCGTAACGCCTTGTTGTCGCGAACCTGCTTTAATATCGCCCGTACCTCAGCGCCAAATTCCGCTTTCAGGGTATTCATCTTTTCGCCGGGCACATCGATGGTGACCACCGCCACATTATCGGGACGAATATTCAGGGTAAATGCCGGTTTCATCTCCATTACTCCGCCTCCAGAACCATTGCCGCGCCCAACCCGCCTGCGGCACAGGCGGTGACAAGGCCAAACCCGCCCCCCCGGCGACGTAACTCATGCAGCGTCTGCGTGATCATCCGCGCCCCCGTCGCCGCAAAGGGATGCCCGTAGGCGATAGAGCCGCCAAGCACGTTAAATTTACTGTCATCGACCTCGCCGGTTGCCTGCGAGCGCCCCAGAACATCACGGGCAAAACGGTCGCTGGCAAGAAGCTGCAGATTGGCCAGAGTCTGGGCGGCAAAGGCTTCATGCATGTCGATAAGCGTTAAGTCGGCAAGCGTTAACCCGGCGCGATCCAGCGCCAGCGGCGTAGACCAGGCGGGTCCTAATAACATGTCCTGCCAGACGTCGATGGCGGTAAAGGCATAGCTGCGCAGATAGCCCAGCGGGGTCAACCCCAGCTCTTTCGCCCGCGATTCGGTCATCAGGATCACCGCCGCCGCGCCGTCGGTCAGCGGCGTACTGTTCGCCGCCGTCACCGTACCGTGCTTGCGATCAAACGCCGGACGTAATCTGGCGTAATCAGCGGGCGTGGAGTTGCCGCGAATATTGTTATCGCTCGTCAGGGGATCGCGGTACGGCGGGGCATAGGCCGTCATCACTTCATCACTGAGTTTACCCTCCGCCCACGCCTGCGCCGCCAGTTGATGCGAACGGTGCGCCAGCGCATCCTGCTGCTCGCGCGTGATAGCGTACGTTTTTGCCATCTGTTCGGCCGTGTCGCCCATGCGCAGACCGGTTGAATACTCTGCCACGGCAGGCGGAACGGGCATCAGGTCGCGCAAGCGCAGGCGGGAAAATAGCCTGAGACGCTGCCCGAGGGTACGCGCTTTGCTGACATCCACCAGCGTACGCGCCAGCGTTTTACTGACCCCAATGGGCAGAACGGAAGAGGAGTCCGCGCCGCCGGCAATACCGGCGCGGATGGTGCCGGCCATCAGGCTCTCCGCAACGTTTGCCACCGCCTGAAAACTTGTCGCGCAGGCGCGGCTGACGCTGTAGGCATCGGTATGGACGCTCATGCCGGTACCGAGGACGATCTCGCGGGCGATATTGGGGGCTTCCGGCATTTGCACCACCTGGCCAAACACCAGCTGCTCAATAACCTCAGGGGATATTTCGCTGCGAGCCAGCATCTCCCCCACCACCATTTTTCCCAGATCGACAGCCGGTATTCCGTGGAATGCCGTTGCCTGACGCGCAAACGGCGTGCGTAATCCGCTGACAATGGCAATGCGGTCACCTTGCCGGGTGATAAGCGGTAATGCCTGACTCATAACACTCCCCTGTAAAATGAATGCGCAAACCCAAAGTGGTCTGACCTGATAATAGTCTTAACCATTTTTTTACATTCAGCCAATCAGGGAAGCCAAAAAGTGCGAGCTAAAACACAGAGAAGAAAAAGAAAATGCCCCTGTAACACAGAGGCATTGAGTCAGAAATGGCGAGGGGCTAAGAGACCACTGCCGCCGGCTACCACCGGCATCAAAATCAGCGCAGACCGAGCTGGAAAATCAGCGTTTCGGCTTCACAGGCGAAGACAAAGTCGATATCCAGCTGAACACCGCCATCAACGTCGGTAAAGCTGGATTTGATTTCGCACGGCTCAGACTCCACTTCGCGTGCGCGGCGGGTCAGCGCAGCCAGGGTTTCATCGGCGTCCGCACGGTTCGCGAAGACACGGCTGTAAGAGGCGGTGCAATCGGAGTTGTCCATGATGGTACCGACATCCATACAGCAGCAAACCGGGGTTTCATCAGCACTGCATTTACTCATAGCTCAATTTCCTCTGTATTCGCGCAGGGCGCGAGATAGATACAACGCTGACATTTTACGCCGCGATGCCAGCCCCCTCCAGCCGTTAATGAGGTAAAAAACGATAAGTGAGCAATATCACACTAAAAAATGATCTAAAACAAAAATCACCCTTTTGAATGAGGTGTTATGCGCCCGTTTTTGCCAAGCAGATCCCGTTTCGAAAAACATATTTGAAAAACTTCATAAACAAACTTGCAACATTCTGGCTGGTCGGACCTATACTCACGCCACTGGTCTGATTTGTATGTCTTAATACAGACCCTACACTTCGCGCTCCTGTTACGGTATGTAACAATTATTGCATAAAAATAACTCAATGAGGTTATGGTCATGAGCCAGAAAACCCTGTTTAAAAAGACTGCTCTGGCAGTCGCAGTGGCAATCGTCTCAACGTCCGCCTGGTCAGCGGGCTTCATGTTAAACGAATTTTCTTCCTCTGGCCTTGGCCGCGCGTATTCCGGGGAAGGAGCTATCGCTGATGATGCAGGCAACGTGAGCCGCAACCCTGCGCTTATCACGATGTTTGATCGTCCGGCCTTCTCTATGGGTGCCGTTTATATTGATCCTGATGTAAACGTCAGCGGAAAATCTGAATTAACAGGACAAAGCGCCAACCAGGATAACATTGCTCCTGTGGCGTGGGTGCCTAATATGCACTTCGTGATGCCAATCAACGATCGCTTTGGCTGGGGTGCATCCGTTACCTCCAACTTTGGTCTGGCAACGGAGTTCAATAACAACTACGCCGCCGGTATTTATGGCGGTAAAACCGATCTGACAACCGTAAACCTGAACCTGAGCGGGGCTTATCGTCTCGACAGCAACTGGAGCTTTGGTCTGGGCTTAGACGCGGTCTACGCGAAAGCGAAAATTGAGCGCTATGCCGGTTCCCTCGGCCCGGTGCTGGCCAATCAGCTCTCAGGCCGTGTACCGCCATCGTATCTGAACGGGATCAGCTCACCGGATGACCAGATCGCACGTCTGAAGGGTGACGAGTGGGGCTTCGGCTGGAATGCCGGCATCCTGTATGAACTGGATAAAGGCAACCGCTGGGGCTTAACCTATCGTTCAGAAGTGAAAATTGACTTCGACGGCGACTATAAAAGCTCCATTAACCCGAACCTGAGCACGATCCTCGGCAATATGGGTCTGACGGGCCTGCCTGCGGGTACTGGCGGCAGAACGGAAAGTGGCTCTTTGTCACTGCATCTGCCGGAAATGTGGGAACTGTCTGGTTACAACCGCGTGGCGCCGCAGTGGGCGGTCCACTACAGCCTGACCTACACCAGCTGGAGCCAGTTCCAGGAGCTGAAAGCAACGGGCAGCAACGGTCAGACGCTGTTCTATAAAGATGAAAGCTTTAAAGATGCTTATCGTATCGCGCTGGGTACAACCTACTATTACGACAAGAACTGGACCTTCCGTACCGGTATCGCGTTTGATGATAGCCCGGTTCCGGCAGACAAACGCTCCATCTCTATTCCAGACCAGGACCGTCTGTGGCTGAGCGCCGGTTTGACCTATGCATTTAACGAAGATGCTTCTGTCGATGTTGGCGCCTCTTATATGCACGGCCAGAACGTAAGCTTTACCGAGGGTGAAGGCCCTGCCGCTTATACCTTCCACTCTGAAGGTAAAGCCTGGCTGTTCGGTACCAACTTCAACTACGCGTTCTAACGCCTGCGGGATCAAAAAAGGTGAGCATCGCTCACCTTTTTTATTTATTCCGAATCGATCTCTTTTAATTCATTCTCGATCGCTTTCGCATTCGGGTTCTCTTCCGGCTTAAGTTTGCCGCCATTGGCAATAAAGTCGTGATTCTGGAAGTAGGCTTCGCGCACCATAATGTACGGGTCGGACGACTGTTTAAGCAGACCGTCGGAATCCAGCAGCTGCGCACGTGTCTCAATCCCTTCAAGCGTCCATTTACCAATCGACAGCGGCCAGGTCAGCCATGACAGGACCGGATAGAGCGTATCCACCATATCGCCGCCATCATCACGCACAGTGAAACAGCCGTAGAACGGTAAGTGAACATAAGGACCATACCCTACGCCATAGTGCCCCAGCGTGCTGCCAAAGCGGTGAGGCTGCTCGCGCTGCAGCTTCTGGTTGGCCATGCCGGCCACATCGATCAAGCCCCCCATCCCCAACAGGCTGTTAAGGAAGAAACGGGTGAAATGCACCATTCCCTGGTACGGGTCGCCCTGCAGGAAGTAGTTCACCATCACGGCGGGCTCTTCCAGGTTGCTGGTGAAATTGCTCACCCCATTACGGGCAGGTTGCGGCACATAGTCGCGCCACGCCACCGCCACCGGGCGAACCACATACGGGTCCAGCACGTTGTAGTTAAAGCTATACATGGAACGGTTGAATCCCTCTAAGGGATCGGAACGTCCGGTTTGTTCTCCAGAGCTGGCACAGCCCACAAGCATCGTTGCGCCCAGCGCAAGCGCCGACAGCCGAAGTTTCATAATTATCTCCCTGTTCAGTATGGCTATCGTTGATTGCCACCCTTCACGAAGCGTGAGGCGCTCCGTCTGTATACATGCAAGCGATTGTAACAGCACGTTTACTGATGTCCACGAGTAGCATTGCCGACGGTCATTACCGTCACGATGATCTCAGCATAGCCTGGCCTGATGATTTCGTTTCGCGGGCAATGGTAGCGTGCCTGCGCAAGAGATGTATCGCCTTTGTTGCCATTGCAACGAATTTAAGAGCATCCCCACGGGCAATTTACCAAAAGCCGCTACGCTTAAC
>JAFACP010000143.1 GCA_023425455.1 Pseudomonadota bacterium
GGAAAGTGCCATCTTGTGCTGCTGCACGGATGGGGACTGAACGCGGAAGTGTGGCATTGCATTCGCGAGGAACTTGCCTCGCATTTTACCCTGCATCTGGTGGATCTGCCGGGCTTCGGGCGTAGCCGTGGCTTTGGCCAGATGTCGCTTGATGAGATGGCGCAGCAGGTGCTGGAGGCCGCGCCGCAAAACGCCATCTGGCTGGGCTGGAGCCTGGGCGGACTGGTGGCAAGCCACATTGCGCTCAACCACCCGGCGCGGGCGCAGGCGCTGGTGACGGTTGCCTCATCGCCGTGCTTTAGCGCACGGGGTGAGTGGCCCGGCATCAAACCGGAGGTGCTGGCCGGCTTCCAGCAGCAGCTGAGCGACGACTTCCAGCGGACGGTTGAGCGCTTCCTGGCGCTGCAGACCATGGGAACGGAAACCGCGCGCCAGGATGCACGAACCCTGAAGCAAACCGTGCTGTCGTTGCCGATGCCGGACGTTGAGGTGTTAAACGGGGGGCTGGAGATACTGAAGACGGTCGATCTGCGTGAACCGCTGGCGTCGCTTGCGGTGCCACACCTGCGTATCTACGGTTATCTTGACGGGCTGGTGCCGCGCAGGGTGGTGCCGCTGCTGGATACGCTGTGGCCCGGGAGCGACGCGCTGGTGATCGCCAAAGCCGCGCACGCGCCGTTTATCTCTCATCCTGCTGCGTTTTGCGAGGCGCTGCTGGCGCTGAAGCAGCGCCTGGCGTGAGGCTCTACGGTGGGTGCTTAACGAAGCGCCCACCACTCCCGCAAACAGGCGTTTCCCTCCGGACAGTGTTTACAGCTGCCGGAGAGACAGCCGCTCGCATCTTCCTTCACGCGGAAGGCCTTGCCCATGGCCTCCAGCCTTTCCAGCATGGCAACGATCATCGGTTGCGGCGTATTCAGGCTGCGGCTCAGCTGTGCAGCTTCCATCCGCCCCTTCAGCGCCAGTAAATCGCGAACCTGTATCAACGTTGCCATCAGAGGACTCCTTAGTGGCAATCGCCAGCCGGGCTGCTACAGCAGGTGGCGGCGGTTTTGCGGTTTGCCAGCAGGTCGATGTCGACGCGGCTGCGCGCCCGGCGCAGCAGGCCGAGAACGATTACGTTAAACAGAACGACCGCCAGAATGCAGATCAGGCTGTAACGCGGGTGCTGGCTGAAGTTGGTGGTCTGGTAGAAGAGCGTGGCCAGCGAGTAAGCGATATTCAGTCCCCAGAGGATGGAGAAGCCCATCCAGCCGCGGCTGGACTCACGCGCAATCGCGCCCATCACGGAAATACACGGAATATAGAGCAGCACGAAGATCAGGTAGCTGTACGCCGCCGAGGCGCTGCCAAATTTTTGGCTCATCACTCCCATTGCACCGGTCGCCATTTCACCGTCGCCTTTGCTGGCTTCGATGGGGTTTGCCAGTACGCTGAGGCTGAAGGTGTCTTTCAGGCTCTGCCAGGTTTCGTCCACGGCGCCCAGCAGCTCGTCTCCGAGGTTAAACGCCGCCGGGTTAAACGCCTGCTCCTGAATGTTTTCCGCCGTAAAGAGCGTGTTCAGCGTCCCGACAACCACCTCTTTGGCCATTGCGCCGGTGAACAGACCTACCGTCGCCTGCCAGTTATCTTCATGAATACCAATCGGCTTAAATACCGGGGTAATAATGCGGCTGACGGAGGCCAGCGCGGAGTCGTTGATGTTGTCAGCAGCCTGTCCGCTCAGGGTAAAGCTGTTCAGGGCGCTGAGGAAAATGCTGACGATGACGATCACTTTACCCGCGCGCAGAACAAAGCCTTTCAGGCGCTGCCAGGTCTGGATGACGAGGCTTTTCAGGTGAGGAACATGGTAGACCGGCAGCTCCATCACGAACGGCGACGCTTCGCCACGCATGATGGTGTGCTTCAGCATCAGGCCGGTCAGAATGGCCATCACAATGCCCAGCACATACAGCGAGAAGACCGCCAGTGCGCCCTGTTGCCCGAAGAAGGCCGCCGCAAAGACGGCGAAGATCGCCAGCCGCGCGCCGCATGACATGAACGGTGCCATCATGATGGTCATCAGCCGTTCGCGCGGGGCGTCCAGCGTGCGTGCGCCCATCACCGACGGCACGTTGCAGCCGAAGCCGACGATCAGCGGCACAAATGATTTACCCGGCAGACCGAGCGATTGCATCAGGCGATCCATCACAAACGCCGCACGCGCCATGTAGCCTGAGTCCTCAAGGAAGGAGAGAAACAGATACATCATGCCGATCTGCGGGACCAGCGGCAGCACGGTATTGATACCGCCGCCCAGCCCCTGCGCCAGGAAGATGGTCAGCCACTCCGGGAAGTGCAGGGTATAGCCCACCCACTGAATGCCGTGGACAAAAATCGCCACTGAGCCTGCATCGAATATCGGCTGGAGCGCGCCACCGATGTTAATGGCGAGCAGGAACATCAGGTACATCACCAGCAAAAAGACCGGTAGTCCGAGGAAGCGGTTGAGGACGATTTTATCCACGGTAGCCGTAAAGCGGCCAGGCTCTGCGGTCAGGGCGTTACTCACGACATCACAGATGGCGGCAATCGCCTGATAGCGTGCATCGGCGATGTGCAGCGCAGGGT
>JAFACP010000154.1 GCA_023425455.1 Pseudomonadota bacterium
GAGTTCCAGCAGCTCGATTTCTCGACCCTGCACCTCTCTGCCGGCGGCGGCATGCCGGTTCAACAGGCGGTGGCGGAGCGCTGGGTGAAACTGACCGGACAATATCTGCTGGAGGGTTATGGCCTGACGGAATGCGCCCCGCTGGTCAGCGTGAACCCACATGATATCGACTATCACAGCGGCAGCATCGGGCTGCCTGTGCCGTCGACAGAAGCCAAACTGGTGGATGACGACGACAATGAGGTTCCACCGGGAGAGCCCGGTGAGCTGTGCGTCAAAGGGCCGCAGGTGATGCTGGGATACTGGCAACGTCCGGATGCGACCGATGAGATTATTAAGGACGGCTGGCTGCATACGGGCGATATCGCGGTGATGGATGATGACGGTTTTCTGCGCATCGTAGACCGTAAAAAAGATATGATCCTCGTCTCCGGATTTAACGTCTATCCGAATGAAATTGAAGATGTTGTGATGCAGCACAGCGGAGTGCTGGAAGTGGCGGCGGTTGGCGTACCTTCCGGCAGCAGCGGCGAGGCGGTGAAGATTTTTGTGGTCAGGAAAAACCCGGCGTTGACCGAAGAGGAGCTGGTGACATTCTGTCGCCGCCACCTGACGGGCTACAAGGTGCCTAAGCTGGTTGAATTCCGCGACGAGCTGCCGAAATCTAACGTCGGCAAGATTTTACGTCGAGAATTACGTGACGAAGCCCGTGCCAACGTGGACAATAAGGCCTGAGCTTTACGCTAATCGCCCAGACGCCGGTTAAGCCGGCGTTTTTTATGGGCGCAAACAAAAGAGAAACCGTTTTGAATTACCAGATGATCACAACCAATGACGAGCTGGCTTCGCTGTGCGAAGTGACGCGCGACGTTCCCGCCATCGCGCTGGATACCGAGTTTGTCCGGACCCGAACCTACTACCCGCAGCTGGGCCTGATTCAGATGTACGACGGTAAGCAGGTCACGCTTATCGATCCGCTGGCGATCACTGACTGGACGCCGCTGCGTGAGCTGCTGCTCGATACCGCCGTTACCAAATACCTGCACGCGGGCAGTGAAGATCTGGAAGTGTTCCTCAACACCTTCGGCGTGATGCCGCAACCGCTGATTGATACGCAGATCCTCGCCGCGTTCAGCAATCGTCCGCTGTCATGGGGCTTTGCCGCCATGGTTGAGGAGTACACCGGCCTGACGCTGGACAAGAGCGAATCGCGTACCGACTGGCTGGCGCGTCCGTTGACGGCACGTCAGCTTGAGTACGCGGCGGCAGACGTATACTACCTGCTGCCCATTGCCGGGCAACTGATGAAAGAGGCCGGAGACTCGGGCTGGCTGCCCGCCGCGCTGGATGAGTGCCGCATGACGCAGCAGCGCCGTCAGGAGGTGGTTGATCCGAAAGAGGCCTGGCGCGATATCAGCAACGCCTGGCAGCTGCGCACGCGTCAGCTGGCCTGCCTGCAGCTGCTGGCCGACTGGCGTTTACGCAAAGCGCGTGAGCGCGATCTGGCCGTCAATTTTGTGGTACGCGAAGAGCACCTGTGGGCGGTTGCGCGCTATATGCCGGGCAGCATGGGCGAGCTGGACAGCATCGGCCTTTCCGGCAGCGAAATTCGTTTCCACGGTAAAACCCTGCTGGCGCTGGTGGCCAAAGCACAGCAAACCCCGGACGAAGAGCTGCCGGAACCGCTGCTGAATCTGATGGATATGCCGGGTTATCGCAAAGCGTTTAAGGAGATCAAAGCGTTGGTTCAGCAGGTGGCGAGCGAAAGCTCACTCAGCGCGGAGCTGCTGGCCTCACGGCGTCAAATAAACCAGCTGCTAAGCTGGCACTGGAAGCTGAAGCCGCAAAATGGAGTACCGGAGCTGGTGGCAGGCTGGCGCGGTGAATTGATGGCCGATCGCCTGAATACTCTGCTGGAAGGGTATCCGCGATAACAACGAAAAACCCCGGTGACGCGACGCGTACCGGGGCCGGTTGCCGGGCAGCTGTATCCGCCCGGCGCAGGCGTCAGGAACGCGACTCTTCTGCTTCGGGTAACGTGACGTTCAGTTCCAGAATCGAGATATCCCCGTCTTTTTGCTCCAGCTGTACGGTGACCATCTCCGGGTCAATCTGTACGTATTTACATATCACTTCCAGGATATCCTTACGTAACTGCGGCAGATAGTGAGGTTCAGCGTCACTGCGGCGACGCTCCGCGACGATAATTTGCAGACGTTCTTTTGCGATGTTGGCGGTGTGCTTTTTCCGCGAGAGAAAAAAGTCCAGTAATGCCATAACTTATCCTCCGAACAGGCGTTTGAGGAAACCTTTCTTCTCTTCTTCAACGAAGCGGAAAGGACGTTCTTCTCCCAGCAGACGGTCAACGGTATCGGCGTACGCTTTACCGGCGTCTGCTTCTGTGTCCAGGATCACCGGCTCGCCCTGGTTAGAGGCGCGTAAAACCGACTGGTCTTCCGGAATGACGCCAACCAGTTTGATGCGCAGGATCTCCAGCACGTCTTCCATGCTCAGCATGTCACCTTTATTGACGCGACCCGGGTTGTAGCGGGTCAGCAGCAGGTGCTCTTTGATCGGATCTTCGCCATTTTCTGCACGGCGAGATTTTGAGGCGAGGATCCCCAGAATTCGGTCAGAGTCACGAACCGAGGAGACTTCAGGGTTGGTGGTGATGATCGCTTCATCCGCGAAGTAGAGCGCCATCAGTGCGCCGGTTTCGATACCGGCAGGGGAGTCACAGACCACAAAGTCGAACTCCATCTTCTTCAGTTCGTCGAGCACCTTTTCCACGCCCTCACGCGTCAGCGCGTCTTTATCACGCGTCTGGGAGGCCGGAAGAATGAACAGGTTCTCGGTGCGCTTGTCTTTAATCAGCGCCTGGTTGAGCGTGGCGTCACCCTGGATGACGTTAACAAAATCGTACACGACGCGACGCTCGCAGCCCATAATCAGATCCAGGTTACGCAGGCCGATATCGAAATCGATAACGACGGTCTTCTTCCCCTTCTGGGCCAAACCAGTAGCGATGGCCGCGCTGGAGGTGGTCTTGCCAACGCCTCCTTTACCCGAAGTCACAACAATAATGCGTGCCATAGAAATTCCTTGTTAAAAAGGGATCAATTCAACGGTTGAACGGTCAAAGCGTCGTCCGCCAGTCTCAGGCGGGCCGCTTTGCCATAAAATTCGGCTGGGATCTTGTCGCTCAGCCAATATTCCCCTGCGATGGAAACCAGTTCCGCCGTCAGGTGAGTACAAAATATTTGTGCTTCCCGATCGCCGCCTGCACCTGCAAGCGCGCGCCCACGCATCATACCGTAGACGTGAATATTGCCATCCGCAATCAGTTCCGCGCCAGCACTGACGTGGTTTGTAACAATTAGATCACAGTTTGGCGCATAAATGCGCTGGCCGGAACGAACCGGCACATCGATTAATCGCGTTTTTGTGATGGAGTTAACGTTTTTCGCCGGAGGCGGGGGCGTCTGGGCGGCGGGCGCCTGACGCGGCGGTTTTTCCCTGCCTTCCGTCAGCAGCGGCAGACCGGCACGTTCGATCTCGGCCTTGAGCTCCGCATCTTTACAACCGCTAATCCCCACGATGCGCAGCCCCGTGGCGGCGACGGCCTGCTGGAGCTGCGTCCAGTTGACCGGCACGTCGAGACCGCTGACGTTCACGACGACAGGGGCATGTTTCAGAAAAGCGGGGGCCTGAGCGATTTTGTCTTCTAACGCCTGACGAATAACCTCGGGTTTCGCATCATGCAAATGAACCACTGATAAGGTGAAGCTACTGCCTTTAAGCTCGATGGGCGTATTTGACATCCTGGCCTTACTCATTTTGCTATTCACCGCAACACGGTCGTTGCGATATTCCGAAGAGTATCAGGCATGTTATAGTCAGGAGTATATTGAGGCAAGCAACCACCCGTTAATTCAGAGTAAAAACATGTTTTGTGTGATCTACAGAAGTACAACCCGTGACCAGACCTATCTTTATGTCGAAAAGAAAGACGATTTTTCCCGCGTGCCTGAAGAATTAATGAAAAGCTTTGGCCGGCCGCAGCTGGCGATGCTGCTGCCGCTGGACGGCCGTAAAAAACTGGTGAATGCCGATCTGGAAAAGGTAAAAACGGCATTAACCGAACAGGGCTATTATTTACAGCTTCCACCACCACCCGAGAATTTATTAAAACAGCATCTTGAGGTGAGCGGAAAGAAATAGTCCCGGGCGCATCCGGGCATAACATATCAACCGTTTAGGGGTCGTACATGTATCAACATCATAACTGGCAAGGTGCATTACTGGATTATCCCGTCAGCAAAGTGGTTTGCGTTGGCAGCAACTATGCAAAACATATTCAGGAAATGGGCAGCGCCACGCCAGAAGAGCCGGTACTGTTTATTAAGCCGGAAACCGCGTTGTGCGATATTCGCCAGCCGTTGGCGTTACCGCAGGATCTCGGTTCGGTGCATCATGAAATTGAGCTGGCGGTGCTGATCGGCGCAACGCTGCGTCAGGCCTCTGAAGAGCACGTGCAAAAGGCGATTGCCGGTTATGGTGTCGCGCTGGATCTCACGCTGCGCGATATTCAGGGCAAGATGAAAAAGGCCGGGCAGCCGTGGGAAAAGGCCAAAGGGTTTGATAACGCCTGTCCGATCTCCGGTTTTATCCCGGTGGGCGAATTTTCTGCCGATCCGCAAAACACCCCGCTGAGCCTGAAGATCAACGGCGAGGTTCGCCAGCAGGGCAGTACCGCGGATATGATCCATAAGATTATTCCCCTGATCGCCTACATGAGCCGTTTTTTCACCCTCAAGCCGGGCGATGTGATCCTGACCGGGACGCCGGAAGGCATTGGCCCGCTGCACAGCGGCGATGAACTGGAGGTCAGTTTCAACGGTCAGTCGCTGAAAACGCGAGTGCTGTAAACCCATTTTGCCGCCGGAATCGGGCGGCAAAACTTGCATCGACGTGCCAGACTCGTTATAAGGTGCGCTTTCTTTTGACGTGTGGACATCCTGATGAACGACATCCCTTTCTGGCAACGTAAAACGCTCGACGAAATGACCGACGTGGAGTGGGAATCGTTGTGTGATGGCTGCGGACAATGCTGTCTGCATAAGTTAATGGATGAAGACACCGACGAAATCTATTTTACCAACGTCGCCTGTAAGCAGCTGAATATCAAAACCTGCCAGTGCCGCAACTATGAGCGGCGCTTCGAGTACGAGCCTGACTGTATCAAGCTGACCCGGGAAAATTTACCGACGTTCGAATGGCTGCCGCACACCTGCGCCTACCGTCTGCTGGCTGAAGGCCAGCCTCTTCCGGCCTGGCATCCGCTGCTGACGGAGTCAAAGGCGGCGATGCACGGCGAGCGGATTTCTGTTCGTCATATCGCGGTGAAGGAGTCTGAGGTGCGGGACTGGGAAGATCACATTCTGAATCATCCGACCCGCTGAGCATAAAAAAACCCGCCGCGGCGGGTTTTTTTATTAACGACCAAACAGGTCGCGTCGTTTCGGCCTGAACGGCTGTGCAATCAGCACCAGCAGCGCCACGATGAAGTAGGCAGCAAAAATGCCCACCAGCCACTGCGGCATCTCAAGGGTCAGGAATTCCCACTGGCGAACCGAGCAGTCACCGGAGGCAACAAACACCTGCGGTAGCCATTTGTCCAGCGGCAACCAGCCCGGGAAACGGGCGGCGAAATCGCAGGTCATAAACGGTGACGGATGCAGCTGGATCATGGTGTGCTCCCATGAAAGCGCGAGGCCTTTCCACGCGCTGTACAGCCAGAGGGCAATCCCGGCGTAGCGAAGCGGCGTTTTCGGCGCAATCGCACCGAGCAGGCCTGCACCCATAATGCCAAACAGCGCACAACGCTCGTAGATACACAGTACGCACGGCTTCAGTCCCATCACGTGCTGGAACCAGAGCGCGACCATCTCCAGCGCAAAGGCGGTCAGGGCCATTAACAACCATGCTCCGCGACCGCGGGAGCACTGGTTCAAAAATCTCAACATAATCATTTCCCTGGAACATGCTTAGAAAGCGCAGTGTAAACGAATTCGCAATTCACGCCACCTGAAGCTGACGAAATAAAACGTAATCGGATGTTTATCATGCGAAAAGGCAAACGGGCAGCGAACTGCCCGATATGCATCGATTATTGCGCCGCCAGTATACCCGCTTGCATCAGCCAGTGCGTATAGGGAATCAGGGTAAGTTTGACGCACAGCAATCCGACCAGGGTGAGCACCAGGGTGTAAGGCAGGGCCATCCACACCATTTTTCCGTACGACAGGCGAATAAGCGGTGCCAGTGCCGACGTCAGCAGGAACAGGAACGCCGCCTGACCATTTGGCGTTGCCACCGACGGCAGGTTGGTGCCGGTATTAATGGCAACAGCCAGCAGCTCGAACTGTTCAAGACTGATCACCCCGTGCTCCATTGCCGCTTTGGCCTCGTTGATGTACACCGTACCGACAAACACGTTATCGGATATCGACGACAGCAGCCCGTTAAACAGATAGAAGAGCGAGAGCTGTGACTCCGGGGCTGCCTGCAGCACGAAGGAGATAATCGGTGAGAACAGCGCCTGGTCGATAATCACCGCCACGACGGCAAAAAAGACCGTCAGCAGCGCGGTAAACGGCAGGGCTTCGGTAAAGGCTTTGCCGATGGCGTGTTCATCGGTTACGCCGCTAAAGGTGGTCGCCAGAATAATCACCGACAGGCCAATCAGGCCGACTTCTGCAAGATGGAAGGCCAGAGCGATGATCAGCCACAGGCCGATTAACCCCTGCGCGGCCAGGCGCAATGTCTCCTGACGCGTGCGCTGGCGACGGCTTTGCTGATCAAACTTCTGCAGCTCCTGACGTACCGGGTCCGGCAGACGAGCGCCGTAACCGAAGAGTTTAAACTTCTCCAGCAGCATACAGGTGACCAGGCCGCACAGCAGCACCGGAACGGTAATCGGCGCCATGCGCAGGAAGAAATCACTGAAGTTCCAGCCGGCCGCTTTGGCAATGATCAGGTTCTGCGGTTCACCAACCAGCGTCATCACGCCCCCGAGGGCGGTCCCGACGCCCGCATGCATCAGCAGGCTGCGCAGGAACGAGCGGAACTGTTCCAGCACTTCGCGGTTATGCACATCCACATGACTGTCGTCCTGCAGCTCATCCACGGGGCGCGAGGAGGCGACCCGGTGATAAATATCGTAAAAGCCGACCGCGACGCTGATGACCACCGCAACCACGGTTAATGCGTCAAGGAACGCCGACAGAAACGCGGCGGCGAGACAAAATGCCAGCGACAGCACGGTCTTGGAGGGAATGCTTAACAGCAGGCGGGTAAAAATAAACAGCAGCAGCTGCTTCATAAAGTAGATCCCGGCCACCATAAACATCAGTAGCAGGAGCACTTCGAGGTTAGCCGACAGCTCTTCTTTAACGTGTTCTGCGCTGGTCATGCCAATCGCTACGGCTTCGAAGGCCAGCAGCCCGCCGGACAGCAGAGGGTAGCATTTCAGCGCCATCGCCAGGGTGAAGATAAACTCAGCAACCAGCAGCCATCCGGCAGCGAACGGGCTGACCAGAAAAACGAACGGGTTGATGATAAGAAAGACCAGCAGCGTAAGTTTGTACCAGTCAGGAGACTGCCCTAAAAAATTGCGCCATAGCGCACGGCTAAATGAAATTTCCACGACAAACGTTCTTCCCCGTCAAACAGATAAAGGGCCATTATACGCATAAAACGTTGTCGGGAGGGCAGCAACAGGGCGCAGTTAATTGCATAAAATAAAACGCCGATCCCTTTTTCTCTCGCCGTCGCGCTATCTGCCGTTGCCTGCCTCTGGTATGATGAGTGAATTTGCTAAAGCTGTGTAATGGAAATCTCACTATGGTCATAAAGGCGCAGAGCCCGGCGGGTTTCGCGGAAGAGTACATCATTGAAAGCATCTGGAATAATCGCTTCCCTGCGGGATCCATTCTTCCTGCTGAACGTGAGCTCTCGGAACTGATTGGCGTCACCCGCACCACGCTGCGCGAAGTTCTGCAGCGACTGGCTCGTGACGGCTGGTTGACGATTCAGCACGGCAAACCGACGAAAGTGAATAACTTCTGGGAAACGTCCGGGCTGAACATTCTCGAAACGCTGGCGCGTCTCGATCACGAAAGCGTACCGCAGTTAATTGATAACCTGCTCTCGGTTCGCACGAACATCGCCACTATTTTTATTCGCACCGCCTTCCGTCAGCATCCTGAGGATGCGCTGGCCGTTCTGGCAAGCGCGAACGAAGTGGAAGATCATGCCGATGCCTTTGCTTCTCTGGATTACAACGTCTTCCGTGGTCTGGCGTTTGCCTCTGGCAATCCGATTTATGGTTTGATCCTCAACGGGATGAAGGGGCTTTATACCCGCATTGGCCGCCACTATTTTGCCAATCCGGAAGCCCGTAGCCTGGCGCTTGGTTTCTACCATAAGCTCAGCGAGCTCTGTTCTTCCGGGCTGCACGATCAGGTGTATGAAACCGTGCGTCGCTACGGCCATGACTCCGGGGAAATCTGGCACCGGATGCAAAAAACGCTGCCGGGCGATCTCGCCATCCAGAGCCGTTAACGAAAAAAACCTCTCAGCTGAACTGACCCCAATAATATTGGACGGTCTATATTAAACGGCTATCAGGGCCTGAGTCCGGTATTCTACCGGACTCAGGCCTTTCAATTTCTGTTTTATTCTTTCGTGGT
>JAFACP010000159.1 GCA_023425455.1 Pseudomonadota bacterium
CGCGGCCGCACAGGCAATGCAGTGCGCAAATATTCGTTTCGGCTACGCTGAAACGCAGGCTCTTATTTAAGGTGTGATGATGAACCCATTAATTATCAAACTCGGTGGTGTACTGCTGGACAGCGAAGAAGCGCTGGAGCGTCTTTTTACCGCGCTGGTTAACTATCGCGAATCACACCAACGTCCGCTGGTGATTGTGCATGGCGGCGGCTGCGTCGTGGATGAGCTGATGAAAGGGCTTAACCTGCCGGTGAAAAAGAAAAATGGCCTGCGCGTGACCCCGGCCGATCAGATTGACATTATTACCGGTGCACTGGCCGGCACGGCGAACAAAACATTACTGGCGTGGGCGAAGAAGCACCATATTGCCTCAGTGGGCCTCTATCTTGGCGATGGCGACAGCGTAAAGGTGACCCAGCTTGACGAAGAGCTCGGCCATGTTGGACTGGCGCAGCCGGGTTCGCCTGAGCTTATCAATACGCTGCTGGAAGGCGGTTTTCTGCCGGTTGTGAGCTCTATCGGCGTGACCGATGAGGGCGAGCTGATGAACGTCAATGCCGATCAGGCCGCCACTGCGCTGGCGGCAACCCTCGGCGCTGACCTGATCCTCCTTTCCGATGTCAGCGGGATCCTGGACGGTAAGGGCCAGCGCATTGCAGAAATGACTGCGGCGAAAGCCGAGCAGCTGATCGCGCAGGGCATTATCACCGACGGCATGATCGTGAAGGTTAATGCGGCGCTTGATGCCGCCCGCACGCTGGGTCGCCCGGTAGATATCGCCTCCTGGCGTCATGCAGAACAACTTCCGGCGCTGTTTAACGGCACGCCGATTGGCACACGTATTCTGGCGTAATCGATTTACAAAACCTGCAGGCCCGATAGGCGCAGCGCCATCCGGCAATGAAATTCAAGAAATTAAGGAAGCATGTTATGGCACTTTGGGGTGGGCGTTTTACACAGGCAGCGGATCAACGGTTCAAACAGTTCAACGACTCTTTGCGCTTCGACTACCGCCTGGCCGAACAAGATATCGTCGGCTCTGTGGCCTGGTCCAAAGCGCTGGTTACCGTCGGCGTACTGACGGCAGACGAGCAACTGCAGCTGGAAGAGGCGCTGAACAATCTGCTGGAAGAGGTACGTCTGGATCCGCAGCAGATCCTGCAAAGCGATGCCGAAGATATTCACAGCTGGGTGGAAGGTAAGCTGATCGACAAAGTCGGTCAGTTGGGGAAAAAACTGCACACCGGACGCAGCCGTAACGACCAGGTCGCGACCGATCTGAAGCTGTGGTGTAAAGATACGGTCTCTGAACTGCTGGCCGCAAACCGTCAGCTGCAGAGCGCGCTGGTGGAAACCGCCCAGAACAACCAGGATGCGGTGATGCCGGGTTACACCCACCTGCAACGTGCTCAGCCGGTGACCTTTGCGCACTGGTGCCTGGCGTATGTTGAGATGCTGGCGCGTGATGAGAGCCGTCTGCAGGATACCCTGAAACGTCTGGATGTCAGCCCGCTGGGCTGTGGGGCGCTGGCGGGAACGGCCTATGAAATCGACCGTGAGCAGCTGGCGGGCTGGCTGGGCTTTGCCTCTGCAACCCGCAACAGCCTTGACAGCGTCTCCGATCGCGATCATGTGCTGGAGCTGTTGTCGAATGCCTCTATCGGTATGGTGCACCTGTCGCGTTTTGCGGAAGATCTGATCTTCTTCAACTCTGGCGAAGCCGGTTTTGTCGAGCTGTCTGACCGCGTCACCTCAGGCTCTTCTCTGATGCCGCAGAAGAAAAACCCGGATGCGCTGGAGCTTATCCGTGGCAAATGTGGCCGCGTGCAGGGGGCGTTGACCGGCATGATGATGACCCTGAAAGGGCTGCCGCTGGCATATAACAAAGATATGCAGGAAGACAAAGAAGGGCTGTTTGATGCGCTCGACACCTGGCTGGACTGCCTGCATATGGCGACACTGGTGCTGGATGGCATTCAGGTGAAGCGTCCGCGCTGCCAGGAGGCCGCGCAGCAAGGTTACGCTAACGCCACTGAACTGGCTGATTATCTGGTTGCCAAAGGCGTACCGTTCCGTGAAGCGCACCATATTGTCGGCGAAGCGGTTGTTGAAGCTATTCGTCAGGGCAAGGCGCTGGAAGCGCTGGCGCTGGCCGATCTGCAGACATTCAGTGCGGTGATTGGCGATGATGTCTATCCCGTTCTGTCGCTGCAGTCCTGCCTGGATAAACGTGCGGCAAAAGGTGGTGTCTCACCGAAGCAGGTCGCGCAGGCGATTGCTGACGCCAAAAACCGTTTAGTCTAATCGCCCTTCACAGACTATCGCCCGGCTTTGCGCCGGGCTTTTTTATGCAAAAAAAAAGCGGGCCACGGGGTCCGCAAAAGTTCACGTTGGCTTTAGTTGTTCGAGTTTTGAGAGAAACTCGTCACACGGTGCGTAAGCGTCAAGGGTAAACGCGTTTCGCCTCGTCTATGTGGCGTATTATTCAACAGAATGCTTGATAGGGATAATCGTTCGTTGCTATGCTATCTATCGCCATGAACTATCGTGGCGACGGAGGATGAATAATGAATATTCGTGATCTTGAATACCTGGTAGCGTTAGCCGAGCATCGTCATTTTCGCCGTGCGGCAGATTCCTGCCACGTCAGTCAGCCGACGCTGAGCGGTCAGATCCGCAAGCTGGAAGATGAGCTGGGCGTGATGCTGCTGGAACGCACCAGTCGTAAAGTGCTGTTCACTCAGGCAGGGCTTTTGCTGGTTGATCAGGCGCGCACCGTGCTGCGAGAGGTCAAAGTGCTCAAGGAAATGGCAAGTCAGCAGGGAGAGACGATGTCGGGCCCGCTGCATATTGGCCTGATCCCTACCGTTGGCCCGTATCTGCTGCCACACATCATTCCGATGCTGCACCAGACCTTCCCGAAACTGGAAATGTACCTGCATGAAGCGCAAACCCATCAACTGCTGGCGCAGTTAGATAGCGGCAAGCTCGACTGCGCCATTCTGGCGCTGGTCAAAGAGAGTGAAGCCTTTATTGAAGTGCCGCTGTTTGATGAGCCGATGATGCTGGCGATCTATGAAGATCATCCGTGGGCGAATCGCGATCGCGTGCCGATGGCCGACCTGGCGGGTGAAAAGCTGCTGATGCTGGAAGATGGCCACTGCCTGCGCGATCAGGCGATGGGGTTCTGCTTCGAAGCCGGCGCTGATGAAGATACCCATTTCCGCGCAACCAGCCTGGAAACGCTGCGTAACATGGTGGCGGCGGGAAGTGGAATTACGTTGTTGCCTGCGCTGGCCGTCCCGCGCGAGCATAAACGCGACGGCGTTGTCTATCTGCCGTGCATTAAGCCCGAACCGCGTCGCACGATTGGGCTGGTATATCGCCCGGGTTCACCGCTGCGCAGCCGCTATGAGCAGCTGGCAGAGGCCATCCG
>JAFACP010000292.1 GCA_023425455.1 Pseudomonadota bacterium
CCATCGTTAAGCGTGCCTTTGCTGTTGATAAAGCCGTAGATGCTGCCGTCCGGATCCGGGCGACCTGACCAGCCGGAGAAGCTCAGCTGGAAGTCGCCGCTCTGCTGGCGATCGAGCAGGGTGGCGAACTCGGTCATTTGCAGATTCAGGGTGAAGCCAGCCTCCGCCACCATCGCCTGCAGTACCTGACCAACCTGCTGGGACGTCGGGTTATTGGGCACCAGCAGATTGACGGTCAGCGGTGTCGTGACGCCGGCGGCTTTCAGCAGCGCTTTAGCTTTGTCGACATCGCGCGCAGGTACCGGTTGGTTAACGTGATACGGGCTGACCGTTGAAAATGGCTGATTGGCCGGGGTGTAAAGCCCTTCGAAGACCACCTGATTTAACGCATCGCGATCGATAGCCTGAGAGAATGCCTCACGCACGCGGGGATCCCTGAACGGATCGTTTGCCGGGACTTTCCCGTTGTTGATGTTAAACGTGATGCCCTGATAGCCAAGGCCGGTCACCTTCGCCAGCGCCAGCGTGTTGTCCGCCTCCACCGTTTTGACATCGCTTGCCGCAATGCCTTCGGTCAGGTCAAGATCGCCGGCGCGCAGGTTCGCCAGACGCACGGAGGCATCCGGGATTGGCAGATAGATAATTTTGTCAAAGTGATAGGCGCCTTTGTTCCAGTAATTATCGAAACGGGTCAGCACGATACGGTCCTGGGAGACGCGGCTGTCGAACTTGTACGGCCCGGAACAGACCGGATGTGCGGCGAAGTCAGGCTTTTTGGCCGCTTCAGGCGCCATCATCGCCCCTGCGCGATCGGTAAGCTGCATCAGCAACGCCGCGTCCGGGGCCTTCAGGTGCAGGGCTATCTGCATCGGCCCGGTGATCGCCACCGATTCGATGGACGAGATTTCACTCTTGCGCAGCGAACCTTTTAAGGTCAGCGCCCGGTCAAGATTGTATTTCGCCGCAGCGGCATCAAATTTTTCGCCGTCGTGGAAGGTTACCCCTTCACGCAGATCCAGGGTCAGGGTTTTGCCGTCGTCGCTCCAGGACCATGATTTTGCCAGACCCGGAACCACCTTCAGGTTCTGATCCACATCCACCAGCCTGTCGCACAGCGAGGCGAAGACGAAGCGGCCATAATAGGTTCGCGCCAGATGCGGATCGAGCATGTCCGGGTCAGCCCCGAGGCCAATTCGCAGTACGCTTTCCGAATGGGCGGGCAACGCCGCACCAAGCAACATAACACTTCCCAGTACGGTCAAAAGAGAATTACGCATTGTCATTATCATGAGTTCCTTGCTGGAAGGGAGGAGTGAGTTGCCGCGTGTTCAAACAGCGCGCGGCGGCGCAGAAATGCTGCGGATGGCGGTGCTACCTGAATAACACTGCGGTCGCGGTTGATCTCCTGCCAGCGATGGCAGGCAACCTGACGTCCGCCGTCAAACACCTGGTTGATGGGCTCAACCTGACGGCACTCATCCGTTACGTAAGGGCAACGGGTATGGAAACGGCAGCCGGACGGCGGGTTGGCCGGGTTTGGCAGATCGCCCTGTAACAGGGGCGTATCGCGCTGAGCGCCCGGCTGCATCTGCGGCGCCGAGGCAATTAACGCCTGGGTATAGGGGTGCAGCGGTGCATCAAAAATGTCGTCAACGGTGGCAACTTCCACGATTTGCCCGAGATACATCACCGCCACCCGGTCGCTCATGTGACGGATCACCGCCAGGCCATGCGCAACGATAATCATCGTTAACCCCAGCTGATGCTTGAGACTTTCCAGCAGATTAACCACCTGCGCCTGCACGGAAACATCCAGCGCCGATACCGGCTCATCGCCCAGCAACAGCTTTGGCCCGGAGGCCAGCGCGCGTGCAATGCCGATACGCTGACGTTGTCCTCCGGAAAATTCGTGTGGATAGCGTTCGGCCCAGGCGGCAGGCAGGCCAACGGTTTTCAGCAAGCCGGCGACCTGATGCCGGCGATCGGCTTTTTTCATCTGCTGATGCAGCCACAGCGGCTCACCGACAATCTGCTCTACCGTCATGCGCGGGTTTAACGAGGCAAAGGGATCCTGGAAGATGATCTGCAGCTCGCGTCTGAGCTGATTCAGGCGTGCGCCGGAGGCGTCAGTGATCTCCTCCCCCTGATAAAACACACGCCCTTCGCTGGCGGCCAGCAACCGCAGGAGCAGGCGCCCGAGCGTTGATTTCCCGGAGCCGGACTCCCCCACGATGGCCAGCGTTTCCCCGGGCATGACCGAGAGAGAGACGCGATCCACCGCTGTCACATAGCGCGCCGGAGTAAACAGTTTTTTCGGCCCGGGGAACAACTTGCTGAGATCGCGGGCTTCAAGAATGGGTAGGGTCATGCGATTTCTCCCAGCGCAATGTGTTGTTCCAGCGGAACACGGAAGCAGGCAACCTGATGCCCGACCCCAGGGGTGTTAAGCGACGGTTTTTCATCATGGCAGCGCCCCTGCGCGAACGGACAGCGGGTCGCAAAGCGGCAGCCTTTCGGCATGGATTCCGGCAGCGGTACAGCACCGGGGATGGTAGAAAGCTGGCCTTTGCGCGCGCCGAGAGAGGGTATTGAGCCCATCAGGCCAATGGTGTACGGGTGCTGCGGGTCGGCAAAAATCGCCTCAACGCTTCCCTGCTCAACCACCTGACCGGCGTACATCACCGCAACCTGCTGCGCGACTTCCGCCACGACCCCCAGGTCATGCGTGATCATCAGCACCGCCGTGCCGGTCTCTTCTTTTAAGGTATTCAGTAGCGAGAGAATTTGCGCCTGAATGGTGACGTCGAGCGCTGTTGTTGGCTCATCCGCAATCAGCAAACGGGGCCGGTTAATCAGTGCCATCGCAATCATCACCCGCTGACGCATGCCGCCGGAAAGCTGATGCGGGTAAGCC
>JAFACP010000327.1 GCA_023425455.1 Pseudomonadota bacterium
AAAAGACAAACGTGTATCCCGTGTCACCATAACGCCGCAGGGAGTGATGTTAACCACCCGCATTGCCGCTGCCCGCAGAAAGTTGATGAATCAGCTTTTTAACGACTGGCAGGAGCAGGAGGTCAACGATCTGTTTCGCCTGGTGCGAAAATACGCGAACAGCATAAGGGGAGAGTAACCGTCTGACGAAGCCGCCAGACGGTTTGTTGCGCTTACGCCTGACGCGTGGCGGCCTTCATTGCACTGACAAATGCGCTAAGTTCAGCCAGCATCTGGTCAGGCTTATCGAGGTTGTTCTCAATGATTTTGACGATGGCGGAGCCGGAAATCGCCCCGGCGGCGTTGGCCTCGATCGCCGCAGCAACCTGATCCGGTGAGGCGATCCCGAAGCCCTGCAGCGGGGGCGCGGCGTGGTATTCGGCCAGCTTTTCCACCAGATGATGCAGCGGCAGCGACGCTTTGTTCTCCGCACCGGTGACCCCAGCCCGGGAGAGAAGATACGTGTATCCGCGACCGTGAGAGGCAATCTGGCGCAGCAGCTCATCATCCGCATTCGGCGGGCAGATGAAGATCGGTGCGACGTTATGACGCATTGCCGCCTGGCGGAACGGGGCGGACTCTTCAATCGGTACATCGGCAACCAGCACGGAATCTACGCCTGCCCGCGCGCATTCGGCGTAAAACGCGTCGATACCGCGGTTAAATACCAGGTTGGCGTACATCAGCAGACCAATCGGGATCGTCGGATGTTTCTGGCGAATGGCCGCCAGCATTTCGAAGCACTGGGTTGGCGTTACGCCGGCCGCAAAGGCGCGCAGGGTCGCATTCTGAATGGTCGGGCCATCCGCCAGCGGGTCGGAGAAGGGGATCCCCAGCTCCAGCGCATCGGCCCCGGCGTCAATCAGCGTGTCGATAATTTTCAGCGACAGTTCCGGGCCCGGATCGCCGAGCGTGACAAAGGGAACGAACGCGCCTTCCTTGCGGGCTTTCAGTTGTGCAAATGCGTTATCGTAGCGTTCCATCAGATTTCCCCTCGTGCTTTCAGAATATCGTGAACGGTGAAGATATCTTTGTCACCGCGACCGGAAAGGTTCACCACCAGCAGTTGCTCTTTTTCCGGATTGTCTTTCATCATTTTCAGCGCGTGCGCCAGGGCATGCGAGGACTCCAGTGCCGGGATGATCCCTTCGTGGCGGCAAAGCGTCTTAAAGGCTTCCAGCGCTTCGTCATCGGTGATGGAGACATAATCCGCGCGCCCGGTGCTGTTCAGGAACGCGTGCTGCGGACCAACGGACGGGAAATCCAGACCGGCTGAGATCGAATAAGACTCTTCAATCTGCCCTTCGTCGGTCTGCATCATTGGCGCTTTCATGCCGAAGTAGATCCCGACGCGACCATGCTTGAGCGGCGCACCATGCTCACCGGTCTCAATGCCGTGACCGGCAGGCTCAACGCCTATCAGCCCGACCTGTGTATCGTCGATAAAATCGGCAAACATGCCGATGGCGTTCGAACCGCCGCCGACGCAGGCAATCACCGCATCCGGCAGACGACCCTCTTTTTCGAGAATTTGTGCTTTGGTCTCTTCGCCGATCATGCGCTGGAATTCACGCACGATAGTCGGGAACGGATGCGGACCTGCGGCGGTGCCGAGCATATAGTGCGCGGTTTCATAGCTGCCAGACCAGTCGCGCAGCGCTTCGTTACAGGCGTCTTTCAGCGTGGCCGAGCCGCTGTGCACCGGGATCACTTCGGCCCCCATCAGACGCATGCGGAATACGTTTGGCGACTGACGTTCAACGTCTTTCGCACCCATATAGATTCGGCACTTCAGGCCGAGCAGGGCGCTGGCAAGCGCTGACGCCACGCCGTGCTGTCCGGCACCGGTTTCGGCGATAATTTCCGTTTTGCCCATTCGTTTGGCGAGCAGCGCCTGGCCGAGTACCTGGTTAGTTTTATGCGCGCCGCCGTGAAGCAGATCTTCACGCTTGAGGTACAGCGTGGTGTTAGTTCCTGCGGTCAGGTTGCGACAGCGGGTCAGCGCAGTCGGGCGCCCGGCGTAGTTCTTCAGTAAGTCGGTAAATTCGGCCTGAAACGCCGGATCTTTCTGTGCGCTCACGAACGCCTCTTCCAGCTGGCGCAGCGCAGGCATCAGGATTTGCGGTACGTACATACCACCGAACTCACCAAAATATGGATTTAGCAATGTCGTCATCTTCTCTTCCTTAATATGCACGCAGAGTTTTAAACACGGAGGCCAGCTTGCCGGCATCTTTGATTCCCGGCCGGGACTCTACGCCTGAATTGAAATCGAGGCCTGCGCAGCCGGTTTTGGCTGCTTCCACACAGTTGTCGGGGCTCAGTCCGCCCGCCAGCAGGACGTTATCCAGCGTTTCGCCGTTCAGCAAAGACCAGTCAAAACGCTGGCCGCTGCCGCCCTGACCGTTGTCGAGGAGATATTTATCAACATGACGCAGATTACGCGCCGGCAGCGTCTCACCCACGCTGAACGCTTTCCAGATTTGCACCTGTGGCGCCAGCTCCGCGCGCAGCGCGTCAATATAGTCCTGGTCTTCGTCGCCGTGCAGCTGGACCGCGCTAAGCGACAGCGCCTCTGCTTTGGCGACGACATCGGCGATGGCCGCGTTGCGGAACACGCCGACGTAGCTCAGGGGAGCGGCGGCGATCACCTTTCGCGCCTGTTCTTTGGTTACGTAGCGTGGAGAGGCGTCAACAAAGATCAGTCCGCCGTAAATCGCACCGGCCTCAACGGCGGCCTGCGCATCTTCTTCGCGGGTTAAGCCGCACACTTTGTTCTCACCGAGCAGTACGCGACGCACCGCCGCGTGGAGGTCTTCGCAGGACATCAGCGCAGAGCCGATCAGGAAACCGTTGGCAAAGTGGCTCAGCTCGCGCACTTGGGCATAGCTGTTTATCCCGGATTCGCTGATGACGGTGACCCCCGCGCCAAGGCGTGGAGCCAGCTGGCGCGTGCGGTTAAGGTCAATCGACAGATCGCGCAGGTCGCGGTTGTTGATCCCAACGACTTTGGCCTTCAGCGCAATGGCACGTTCCAGCTCCTCGTCGTTGCTCACTTCGGTGAGCACGCCCATGTTCAGACTATGCGCCACTGCGGCAAGTTGCCGGTACTGTTCATCGTCGAGCACCGAGAGCATCAGCAGGCAGGCATCTGCCTGATAAAAGCGGGCCAGCCAGATCTGGTACGGATCGATAATAAAGTCTTTGCACAGGATCGGCTGCGGCGCGATGCCGCTGACGACAGGCAGAAAATCAAAACTGCCCTGGAAATATTTCTCATCCGTCAGCACTGAAATGGCTGACGCATGGTGTTTGTAGATCCCGGCAATACGCGCCGGGTCGAAATCGTCACGGATCACCCCTTTAGAAGGCGAGGCCTTTTTGCACTCCAGAATAAACGCCGTACGGGCGCCCTGCAGGGCATCATAAAAACGGCGTTGGCTTGGTACTACCTCATTCTGAAAACTGGCGAGCGGCTGCTGCGCCTTACGTGCTTCTACCCAGATGGCCTTATCGGCAACGATTTTCGCTAAAACGGTCTGCATTCTTTACCCTCTTGCCGCAAGTGCGGTAACGCGATCGTAAGCTGCGCCCGAGCGCAGTACGTCCAGAACTTTTTGGGCGTTGGCCTTCAGATCTTCCTCGCCGTATAAACGCATCAGCATGGCGACATTGGCAGCAACGGCAGCCTCATGGGCGACCTCACCTTTACCTTGTAGTAAGCGCGTGAGAATGTCACGGTTTTCTTCTGGCGTACCGCCCGCCAGCGCCTCTTTGTGGTAAGGCGCGAGGCCAAAGTCCGGGGCTTCAAGCTGATAGCTCATGATTTCCCCGTCACGCAGTTCGGCCACCAGCGTAGGGGCATGAAGTGAAACCTCATCCATTCCGCCGCTGTGGACGACTGCCGCTCGCTGATAACCCAGCACGCGCAGCGTTTCGGCGATCGGCAGCACCAGTTCCGGGCTATAGACGCCAATCAGCGCCAGAGGGGGATGCGCGGGGTTAATCAGCGGCCCCAGCACATTAAACAGCGTACGGGTTTTAAGCTGCTGACGAACCGGCATCGCGTGGCGGAAACCGGTGTGGTATTTCGGGGCGAACAGGAAGCAGACGCCCAGGTCGTCCAGCGCTTCACGGGAGCGCTCGGCTTTCATGTCGAGGTTGATGCCGAACGCCGCCAGCAAATCCGAAGAGCCGGAACGGCTGGAGACGCTGCGGTTGCCGTGCTTCGCGACTTTCAGCCCACAGGCGGCCGCCACAAAGGCGCTGGCGGTTGAGATGTTGATGCTGTTGCTGCCGTCGCCGCCGGTGCCGACGATATCGGCGAACGGATAATCCGGACGCGGGAACGGCGCGGCATTTTCCAGCAGCGCGGTGGCCGCCCCGGCAATCTCCTGCGGGCTTTCGCCGCGCACTTTCATGCTAACCAGCGCCGCGGCCAGCTGTTCGGGCTTCAGCTCCCCACGTACAACGGCGGAGAAGAGCTGGTGGCTCTCCTGCTGAGTCAGGGTCTGCGCCTGGTACAGTTTTTCCAGAATCGGCTGCAGGGTATTGGTCTGCTCCAGCTTCTGTAGCGCCCAGGCGAGCGTCTGCTCCAGCAGTCGCGCGCCGTGGGAGGTGAGGATCGACTCCGGATGGAACTGCATACCGCAGACGCGGTCCGCATCGTGACGCACGGCCATCACCATGCCTTCAAAAGAGGCATTAATGGTCAGTCCTGCCGGAATATTGCTGCCTACCAGCGAGTGGTAGCGGGCAACCGGCAGCGGGTTTGGCAGCCCGGCGAACATCGCCTGTCCGTCATGTTCAATGCTGGAGGCTTTACCGTGCAGGATCTCGCCGGCCTGGCCGACGTAGCCGCCGTA
>JAFACP010000359.1 GCA_023425455.1 Pseudomonadota bacterium
CGCCGTTATAAAGCGCAAATTAAACAGTCGATCTCCGAGGCCATCAACAAACGCTCGGTGACCGACGTCGACAGCGGTGAATCTGTCTCCATTCCCACCGATGACATCAGCGAACCGATGTTCCATCAGGGGCGTGGCGGCCTTCGCCATCGTGTACACCCAGGTAATGACCACTTTGTACAGAATGACAGGATCGAGCGTCCTCAGGGCGGAGGCGGCGGTTCGGGAAGCGGTCAGGGACAAGCCAGCCAGGACGGTGAAGGCCAGGATGAGTTCGTCTTTCAGATCTCGAAAGATGAGTATCTCGACCTGCTGTTTGAAGATTTGGCGCTGCCTAATCTGAAAAAAAATCAGCACCGGCAGTTGAATGAATATAAAACCCACCGCGCGGGATACACCGCTAACGGCGTCCCCGCCAATATCAGCGTCGTGCGCTCGCTGCAGAACTCACTGGCGCGACGCACGGCCATGACCGCCGGCAAACGACGCGAGCTGCGTGAGCTGGAAGGCAGCCTGAAGGTGGTGGAGAACACCGAGCCAGCTCAGCTGCTGGAAGAGGAGCGCCTGCGTAAAGAGATAGCCGAGCTGCGGGCGAAGATTGACAGAGTGCCGTTTATCGACACCTTCGACCTGCGTTACAAAAACTACGAGAAGCGTCCTGAGCCCTCCAGCCAGGCCGTGATGTTCTGTCTGATGGACGTTTCCGGCTCGATGGACCAGGCCACCAAGGATATGGCGAAACGGTTTTATATCCTGCTCTATCTGTTCCTGAGCAGAACCTATAAGAACGTGGAGGTGGTCTATATTCGTCATCACACTCAGGCCAAAGAGGTGGATGAACATGAGTTCTTCTACTCACAGGAGACCGGCGGAACCATCGTCTCAAGCGCGCTGAAGCTGATGGATGAGGTGGTAAAAGCGCGTTACGATCCTGCGCAGTGGAACATCTATGCCGCGCAGGCGTCAGATGGCGATAACTGGGCCGACGACTCGCCACTGTGTCACGACATACTGGCGAAGAAAATTTTGCCGGTGGTGCGTTATTACAGCTACATCGAAATCACCCGGCGCGCACATCAAACGCTGTGGCGCGAATATGAACATCTGCAGGCGATGTTTGATAACTTCGCGATGCAACATATCCGCGACCAGGATGATATTTACCCGGTATTCAGGGAGCTGTTCCACAAGCAGAGCGCGACCAGCAACGCATAAGCAAACAGCCAGCGATTTCGCTGGCTGTTTATTTCAGGTGCTGACGTTAATACAGTCGGAGTGCCTGTTGATAAACATGGTGCAGTTTCGTCCGCCATGCTTGCCCCGGTAAAGCGCCATATCCGCCCTTTCCAGCACTTCACGCAGCGGCTCGCCGCGATGTACCCGCGTCAGCGCCGAGGTAAAGGTGATGCGAATAACGTGCTCGCCTGAAAGGATGTCGGCATCGGCAATCATCAGCCGAAGACGCTCTGCCACTGCGGTCGCATCGCGATCGTTATTTGCCCGCAACAGCACAATAAACTCTTCCCCGCCGTAGCGATATACCGCTTCCGAGCGGCGGATATTATCCTCAATATACTGCGCCAGCGTCCGCAGCACCGCATCACCGGTCAGATGACCGTAGTTATCATTTACCTTCTTAAAATGATCGATATCGAGCAACAGCAGATACAGACCGCTATCATCCGCTCCCGCGCTCAGGCTGTCGAAGGATTCATCGAGGATCCGCCGCAGCGGCAATCCCGTCAGCGCGTCATAGCTGGTGCGCAGCTGTAATAAATGCGCTTTATATACCGAGAGGGATTCCGTAAAGGCCAGCAGCGTCGCTTCAAATACGTCGTACGGCGATGCGTCGCTCTCCTGCCGGACGACAGACGCTATAATTTGCCGACAGGCCTGATGGACATCACGGTGCTTTTCGCAAATATCGAGTAAATAATGCCGGTCTTCCCGCTCCCTCTCCAGCTGCGTATTTAGCCATTGACCAAATTCACAGTGCTGGTGCGCATCATCATGTGTAATTTCTGGCAACGCGACATCACGACTGGCGACAAACCGCAGCATGGTGACCAGCCATTTAAAATGGGCGTCCGTTGAATGATTTAAACCGCGAAGGGTAGCGTCGATTTCCCTGAACTTTCTGTTCACTGGCGCTCCTGTTGATGAGTTAATTACCGCGGTTAATAGTAACAAGCGGTGTTTCAATATTTGTCAGCAGGAGGTATATAACCTTGAGAACAGCGGTGCCTGCAGGAGTGAATATGGTACTGTAAGTTCCCGATTTCATTTTCTGCAGGTTATTAACGCCATGTCTGAAGAGGTAAAAGGCACCGCCACCCACCAGCAATTACTTACCCTGTTACGCCTTCAGGGGGCAAAATATCGTGTTGTCGAGCACGCGCCGGCAGGCAAATGTGAAGCCGTGAGTGAAATTCGCGGAACCGCACTCAGGCAGGGTGCGAAAGCGCTGGTGTGCAAGGTAAAGGGAAATGGCGTGAAAAAGCATGTTCTGGCGATTCTGGCGGCCGATCAACAGGCCGATCTGAGCCTGCTGGCCGGTCATTTTGGCGGCCTGAAAGCGTCGCTTGCCAGCCCTGCGGAAGTCGACAACCTGACCGCCTGCGTGTTTGGGGCGATCCCGCCGTTCAGCTTTCACCCTGATCTTACGCTGGTCGCCGATCCGCTGCTGTTTGAGCGGTTTGACGAAATCGCGTTTAACGCAGGCCTTCTGGAGAAATCCGTGATTATGGATACCCAGGATTATTTGCGTATCGCTCGTCCTGAGCTGGTGGTATTCCGCCGGCGTTAACCGTTCCGGTTGACGACGCCGTCAGCCCCTTCTTTCCAGAAACAGAACCGATGCGACGAGAATGGCTGCAATGGTAAAAAACGACGAAGAGATAATCAGCGTTTCGACAAACAGTTGATCGTTCATGCTATGCCCCCTTTGCCTGTTGCTCTTTTTTTAACCGCACAGGATGACAGCCACATGACAGCCGGTTGTCAGTCAGATGAATATTGGCCGCGTAAGCGCTCGGGCAAGTGCCCAAAAAGCGCAAATTTAGCGCTAAAAAAGTGGTTGTCATCCGGATTACGCGTAAAGTAAGCAGGCTTACTTTTTTGGCAAGGACCTGTCCATGTTCGACCCCACTCTGCTTATCCTTCTGGCCCTGGCTGCGCTGGGCTTTGTCAGCCATAACACCACCGTTGCGATCTCAATCCTGGTGTTAATCATCGTGCGCGTCACCCCGCTCAACAGCCTCTTCCCGTGGATTGAAAAACAGGGGCTGACCATTGGGATCATTATTCTCACCATTGGCGTGATGGCGCCGATTGCCAGCGGCACGCTTCCGGCCTCCACGCTGCTTCACGCCTTCGTTAACTGGAAGTCGCTGGTGGCTATAGCGGTCGGTATCTTTGTCTCGTGGCTTGGAGGACGCGGGGTCACGCTGATGAGCAGTCAGCCGTCGCTGGTCGCCGGGCTGCTGGTCGGTACGGTACTGGGCGTAGCGCTTTTCCGCGGGGTGCCGGTTGGCCCGCTGATTGCGGCCGGGCTGGTGTCGCTGTTTATCGGGAAGTCGTAGTCAGTCCGGCGATATAGCGGGCAGGGGTTTGCCCTAACCCTTTTCTGAACATGGTGATAAACGCGGTGGTGGAGTCATAACCCAGTGACTGTGCCACCTGCTGCACCGACTGACCGGCAATCAGGAGCTGTAACGCCACAATCAGCTGCAGCTGATGGCGCCAGCGGCGAAAGTTAAGCCCGGTCTCTTTTACCACCAGCCGCGCAAGGTTACGCTCGCTCATCGCAAAGTGCTTCGCCCACTGGGCCAGCGTCTGCCATTCGGCGGGAGCGTTGGCCATCATCTCGCTCATGATACGGATCTTCGGATGAGGCGACACCGGCAGCTGCAGTTGCTCCTGCGGCTGCCGGGGAAGCTCATCAAACAAGACGGCAATTAAGCGCGAGGTCGCAGGCTGCTGGCGCTGCGCGGGCGATTTTTCTGCCAGGGATAAAATCAGCTCGCGAACCAGCGGCGAGATTTTCAGCGTACAGCAGCG
>JAFACP010000376.1 GCA_023425455.1 Pseudomonadota bacterium
TACGAAGACCGCACCCATCTGTATAAAATTGGCGACCTGCTGCCTGCGATTTATGCCACCGTGGAAGGCGAAGTGCTGAACTGCAACATCACCTTCGGCGGACGACGGATGATGACCTGCCAGATCAGCGACGGCACCGGCATTCTGACCCTGCGCTTTTTCAACTTCAGCGCGGCGATGAAAAACAGCCTGGCGACTGGCCGCCGCGTGCTCGCGTACGGGGAAGCGAAACGCGGTAAATACGGCGCGGAGATGATTCACCCGGAGTACCGCGTGCAGGGCGATCTCAGCACGCCGGAGCTGCAGGAGACGCTTACGCCGGTCTACCCGACCACCGAGGGCATCAAGCAGGCGACGCTGCGCAAGCTCACCGACCAGGCGCTGGAGCTGCTGGAGACCTGCGCCATTGCCGAGCTGCTGCCGCCCGAGCTGGCGCAGGGGATGATGAGCCTGCCGGAGGCGATGCGCACCCTGCACCGCCCGCCGCCCTCGCTGCAGCTCAGCGATTTAGAGAGTGGCAAACACCCCGCCCAACGGCGTCTTATCCTTGAGGAATTACTGGCGCATAACCTGAGCATGCTGGCACTACGCGCCGGCGCGCAGCGTTTCCACGCGCAGCCGTTAAGCCCGCGTGACGTGCTCAAAGATAAGCTGCTGGCGGCACTCCCCTTTAAGCCGACCGGCGCGCAGGCGCGCGTCACCGCCGAGATCGAACGCGATATGGCGCTTGATGTGCCGATGATGCGCCTGGTGCAGGGCGACGTGGGCTCCGGTAAGACGCTGGTCGCGGCGCTGGCGGCCCTGCGGGCGATCGCCCACGGTAAACAGGTGGCGCTGATGGCGCCGACCGAGCTTCTGGCCGAGCAGCACGCGAATAACTTCCGCAGCTGGTTTGCCCCGCTGGGCGTGGAAGTGGGCTGGCTGGCCGGAAAGCAAAAGGGCAAAGCGCGACTTGCGCAGCAGGAGGCTATCGCCCGCGGCGAGGTGCAGATGATTGTCGGCACGCACGCTATCTTCCAGGAGCAGGTGCAGTTTAACGGCCTGGCGCTGGTGATCATCGATGAACAGCACCGTTTTGGCGTCCATCAGCGCCTGGCGCTGTGGGAAAAGGGGCTGCAGCAGGGCTTCCATCCGCATCAGCTGATCATGACCGCCACCCCTATCCCGCGGACCCTGGCGATGACCGCCTATGCCGATCTCGATACCTCGACGATTGACGAGCTGCCGCCGGGCCGTACTCCGGTCACGACGGTTGCCATTCCGGATACCCGGCGCAGCGACATTATCGACCGCGTGCGCAACGCCTGTACGCAGGAAGGTCGGCAGGCCTACTGGGTCTGTACGCTGATTGAAGAGTCTGAGCTTCTCGAGGCGCAGGCGGCGGAGGCCACCTGGGAAGAGCTGAAGCTGGCGCTGCCGGAGCTCCGCGTTGGCCTGGTTCACGGGCGCATGAAACCGGCGGAAAAACAGGCGGTCATGCAGTCGTTCAAGCAGGGGGATGTGCATCTGCTGGTCGCCACCACGGTGATTGAGGTGGGCGTGGATGTGCCGAACGCCAGCCTGATGATCGTGGAAAACCCGGAACGGCTGGGGCTGGCGCAACTCCACCAGCTGCGCGGACGCGTCGGGCGTGGCGCGGTGGCCTCGCACTGCGTGCTGCTCTACAAAGCACCGCTGTCGAAAACCGCGCAGATGCGTCTGCAGGTGTTACGCGACAGTAACGACGGGTTTGTGATTGCGCAAAAAGACCTGGAGATCCGCGGCCCGGGGGAACTGCTGGGCACGCGTCAGACCGGAAACGCCGAATTCAAAGTGGCAGATTTACTCCGCGATCAGGCGATGATCCCGGAAGTTCAGCGCCTGGCGCAGCATATTCACCAACGCTACCCCGAACAGGCGGCAGCGTTGATTGAGCGCTGGATGCCGGAAACCGAACGCTATTCCAACGCCTGAGGTTCAGGCAAACATCGGCAGCATCAGGTAGAGTTTGATCACCAGCGCGTTGACGATATCAATAAAGAACGCCCCCACCATCGGCACCACCAGAAACGCGGTATGGGACGGCCCGAAACGTTCGGTGATGGCCTGCATGTTGGCGATAGCCGTTGGCGTCGCCCCAAGACCAAACCCGCAGTGACCGGCCGCCAGCACCGCCGCATCGTAGTTTTTGCCCATCAGTCGCCAGGTGACAAACATGGCGTACAGCGCCATAAACAGCGCCTGCACCGCCAGAATGGTGACCATCGGCAGCGCCAGCGAAGCCAGCTCCCAGAGCTTCAGGCTCATCAGCGCCATGGCCAGAAACAGCGACAGGCTGACGTTGCCCAGCACCGACACCGCGCGCTCGAATACGCGGTAGAAGCCCAGCGCGGAGAGGCCGTTGCTCAGCACCACGCCAACAAACAGCACACAGACGAACACCGGCAGCTCGAAGGCCGTCCCGGCCAGCCATTGCGCAACCATTTTCCCCACCGTGAGGCAGATAGCGATCATCGCGATGGTTTCAATCATCACCAGAGAGGTGATGGTGCGCCCGACGTCCGGCTTTTCGAAGGCGGTGGGCACCAGCTCGTCATCCGGCCTGCCGTTCGGGGTGGTGGAGTGCTTGACCAGATAGCGCGCCACCGGGCCGCCGATCAGCCCGCCCAGCACCAGGCCAAAGGTGGCGCAGGCCATCGCCACTTCCGTGGCGTTTTCGAAGCCATAGCGTTCGATAAACAGCTTACTCCACGCCGCACCAGTACCATGACCGCCGGAGAGGGTAATTGAGCCGGCCAGCAGGCCCATCAGCGGGTCCAGCCCCAGCAGGGAGGCCATGCCGATGCCGATGGCGTTTTGCATCAGCAGCAGCCCGACCACCACAATCAGAAACACGCCCAGCACTTTACCGCCCGAGCGCAGGCTGGCCAGGTTGGCGTTCAGGCCGATAGTGGCAAAAAACGCCAGCATCAGCGGGTCCTTCAGGGTCATATCAAAATCGACCTCCCAGCCGAGGCTTTTTTTCAGCACCAGCAGGGCCAGCGCCACCAGCAGACCACCGGCGACGGGTTCAGGAATGGTGTACTTCTTCAGAAAGGAAACACTGTGCAACAACTTTCGGCCAAGCAATAAGACCAGCGTTGCGGCAACGAGGGTTGACAACGTATCGAGATGAATCATGTAAGGCTCCTTATTGTGCGCGTGTTCCATACACACGCGGCGTTATCCTGGCCGATGTGTACTCTTCATGAGCCATCGACGGCGAAAGTGTAATTTTTTTTGCTGGTGGGTTGTAGGAAAAGCGAGCTGTAACGCGATATTTTCTCATTTTTTTTCGCTGGCAATCGTTTGCTTTTACCAGGTGGTCAGATAAAATGCCCGCTTTTCCATCATGGGATTGCCGCCGATGTCCGCTAACACCATTGAGTCCCCCGATGCGCAACCGATTGCGCAGAAACAAAACAGTGAATTGATTTACCGTCTTGAAGATCGCCCGCCGCTGGCCCAGACCCTGTTCGCGGCCTGTCAGCACCTGCTGGCGATGTTCGTGGCGGTGATCACCCCGGCGCTGCTGATCTGCCAGGCGCTGGGTTTACCGGCGCAGGATACCCAGCACATCATCAGCATGTCTCTGTTTGCCTCCGGCGTGGCCTCGATTATTCAGATTAAAGCGTGGGGTCCGGTGGGGTCAGGGTTGCTGTCGATTCAGGGAACCAGCTTCAACTTTGTTGCGCCGCTGATTATGGGCGGCACGGCGCTGAAAACCGGCGGGGCCGATGTCCCCACGATGATGGCCGCGCTGTTCGGCACCCTGATGCTGGCAAGCTGCACGGAGATGGTTATCTCCCGCGTGCTGCATCTGGCGCGGCGGGTGATCACCCCGCTGGTCTCCGGCGTGGTGGTGATGATTATCGGCCTCTCCCTGATTCAGGTTGGCCTGACCTCCATCGGCGGCGGCTATGCGGCGATGAGCGACCATACCTTCGGCGCGCCCAAAAACCTGCTGCTGGCCGGCGTCGTGCTGGCGATCATTATTCTGCTTAACCGCCAGCGTAACCCGTACCTGCGCGTCGCCTCGCTGGTGATCGCCATGGCGGCCGGTTATCTGCTGGCGTGGGCGCTGGGGATGCTGCCGGAGAACACCGCGCCGACCAACAGCGCGCTGATCACCGTGCCGACCCCGCTGTACTACGGCCTCGGCATTGACTGGAACCTGCTGCTGCCGCTGATGCTGGTCTTTATGATCACCTCGCTGGAGACCATCGGCGATATCACGGCGACCTCGGACGTCTCCGAGCAGCCGGTTTCCGGCCCGCTGTACATGAAGCGCCTGAAGGGCGGCGTGCTGGCGAACGGGCTGAACTCGTTTGTCTCGGCGGTGTTTAACACCTTCCCGAACTCCTGCTTTGGCCAGAACAACGGCGTGATCCAGCTGACCGGCGTCGCCAGCCGCTACGTCGGGTTTGTGGTGGCGCTGATGCTGATCGTCCTCGGCCTGTTCCCGGCGGTGAGCGGCTTTGTGCAGCACATTCCTGAGCCGGTGCTGGGCGGTGCGACGCTGGTGATGTTCGGCACCATCGCCGCCTCCGGGGTGCGCATTGTCTCCCGCGAGCCGCTGAACCGCCGCGCGATCATGATTATCGCCCTCTCGCTGGCAGTCGGCCTGGGCGTTTCTCAGCAGCCGCTGATCCTGCAGTTTGCCCCGGACTGGGTGAAAAACCTGCTCTCTTCCGGCATCGCCGCAGGCGGTATCACCGCTATCGTGCTGAACCTCGTTTTCCCGCCTGAAAAAAATTGATCGTCATCACGGCAGGTGTTCCGCACCTGCCGTGACATCTCTTTACACCATTCCAGCCTTGAGGATTGCGCATAAATCGTGCATAACTCCTTTATGTGCATTTCACGGGATGGAAGACCATGAAATTTATTGGAAAGCTGTCTGGCTATCTGCTGGTCGCCCTGCTGGTTGTGGTACTGGCGCTGTATATCCTGCTCCAGACCCGCTGGGGGGCGTCGCAGGTCAGCAGTTGGGTAACGACAAATACCGATTACGAACTCAATTTCGACGTGATGGATCACCGCTTTTCGTCGCCTTCGCATCTTATTCTGCAAAACATCACCTTTGGCCGCGACGGTCAGCCCGCCACGCTGGTGGCGAAAAAAGTGGATATCGGGTTAAGCAGTCGCCAGATAACCGATCCGCTGCATGTGGACACCATCACCCTGTATGACGGCACGCTGAACCTCTCCCCGCAAACGGCCCCGCTCCCCTTCCAGGCGGACCGTCTGCAGCTGAGCAATATGGCGTTTAACAGCCCCCATACTGAGTGGGATCTGAGCGCGCAGAAGGTGACCGGCGGCGTCAGCCCGTGGCAGCCGGAGGCGGGCAACGTGCTGGGCCAAAACGCGCAGATCCAGATGAGCGCAGGCTCCCTCACCCTGAACGGCGTACCGGCCAGCAACGTGCTTATCCAGGGGCAGTTGAACGGCAAAGAGGTGGTGCTGAAGACCATTGGCGCGGATATGGCGCGCGGCTCACTGACGGGCTCGGCGCTGCGCAATGCCGACGGCAGCTGGATCATCGACACGCTGCGGCTGAACGATATCCGCCTGCAGAGCGACAAATCGCTGCGCGATTTCTTCACCCCCATCACCACGTTGCCCTCGCTACAGATTGGCCGCCTGGAGGTGACCGATGCCCGCCTGCAGGGGCCGGACTGGGCGGTAACCGACCTCGATTTGAGCCTACGCGACCTGACCCTCAGCAAAGGCGACTGGCAGAGCCAGGAGGGGCGTTTATCGATGAACGCCAGCGAGTTTATCTACGGTTCGCTGCATCTTTTCGACCCGATCCTCAATAGCGAATTTTCTCCTCAGGGGGTGGTGCTGCGCCAGTTTACCTCGCGCTGTGAAGGTGGCATGGTGCGCACCTCCGGCAACTGGCTGCGTGACGGTAAGCGTCTGGTGCTGGACGATGCCGCCGTCGCCGGGCTGGAATATACCCTGCCGCAGAACTGGAAAACGCTGTGGATGACGCCGCTGCCGGCGTGGCTGAAC
>JAFACP010000396.1 GCA_023425455.1 Pseudomonadota bacterium
GCGGAAGAGTTATCAAAACTGCTCAGCAAGCAGAATGAAGAGAATCTGCTGCCGAAAACCATCCTTTATTGCCTGAACCCGCGCGATAACGAGGTGCTGGGCACCATGATCGGCAACTTCCAGGGGGAAGGTATGCCGGGCAAGATGCAGTTCGGCTCCGGCTGGTGGTTCAACGACCAGAAAGACGGCATGGAGCGTCAGATGACGCAGCTGGCGCAGCTCGGCCTGTTAAGCCGCTTTGTCGGCATGCTGACCGACAGCCGTAGCTTCCTCTCCTATACCCGTCACGAGTATTTCCGCCGCATTCTGTGCCAGATGATTGGCCGCTGGGTGCAGGCAGGCGAAGCGCCAGCCGATATTCAGCTGCTGGGCGAAATGGTGAGAAACATCTGCTTTAACAATGCGCGTGACTACTTCGCCATTGAACTGAACTAAGGCCGTTTGAGGTTGATATGCAATACATCAAAATCCATTCGCAGGATAACGTTGCCGTCGCGCTGGCGGATTTAAGCGAAGGGACGGAAGTCACTTTCGACAACCAGTCGGTGACGTTACGCCAGGCCATTGGGCGTGGACATAAATTTGCCCTGATCCCCATTGCGAAAGGGGAGAACGTGGTGAAGTACGGCCTGCCCATCGGTCATGCGCTGGCGGATATTGCACCGGGTGAATACATTCATTCCCACAATACCCGCACCAACCTTAGCGATCTGGACGAGTATAGCTATCAACCGGATTTCCAGGCTGAAGAAGGACAGGCGGCAGATCGTGAGGTGCAGATCTACCGCCGCGCCAACGGCGAGGTGGGGATCCGCAACGAGCTGTGGATCCTGCCGACGGTGGGGTGCGTAAACGGCATCGCGCGCCAGATCCAGAGTCGTTTCCTGAAAGAGACGAACGATGCGCAAGGGATCGACGGCGTACACCTTTTCAGCCACACCTACGGCTGCTCTCAGCTCGGGGATGACCATATCAACACCCGTACCATGCTGCAGAATATGGTGCGTCACCCTAATGCGGGGGCGGTGCTGGTGATTGGCCTGGGCTGTGAGAACAACCAGGTCGATGCCTTCCGCGAGACGCTGGGTGAGTTCGATCCTGCGCGGGTGCATTTTATGGTCTGTCAGCATCAGGACGATGAGATCGAGGCGGGGATCGAGCAACTCCATCAGCTGTATGAGGCGATGCGCAATGACCAGCGCGAGCCGGGCAAACTCAGCGAGCTGAAATTCGGTCTGGAGTGTGGCGGGTCGGATGGCCTTTCCGGCATCACCGCCAACCCGATGCTGGGGCGCTTCTCTGACTATGTGATCGCCAACGGTGGCACCACGGTGCTGACCGAGGTGCCGGAGATGTTTGGTGCCGAGCGGATCCTGATGAGCCACTGCCGCGATGAAGCGACGTTTGAAAAAACCGTCACCATGGTGAACGACTTTAAACAGTACTTTATCGCGCATAATCAGCCAATCTATGAGAACCCGTCTCCGGGGAACAAAGCGGGGGGGATCACCACCCTCGAAGAGAAATCGCTGGGCTGCACGCAGAAAGCCGGGGCAAGTCAGGTGGTCGACGTGCTGCGCTATGGCGAGCGTCTGAGTACGCACGGCCTGAATCTGCTGAGCGCACCGGGTAACGATGCGGTGGCCACCAGCGCGCTGGCCGGTGCGGGCTGCCATATGGTGCTGTTCAGTACCGGTCGCGGCACGCCGTATGGCGGTTTTGTTCCAACGGTAAAAATTGCCACCAACAGCGAACTGGCCGCGAAGAAAAAACACTGGATCGACTTCGACGCCGGGCAGCTGATCCACGGCAAAGCGATGCCGCAGCTGCTGAACGAATTTGTGGATTCGATTGTTGAATTCGCCAACGGCAAACAGACCTGTAATGAGAAAAATGACTTCCGCGAGCTGGCTATCTTCAAAAGTGGCGTAACGCTGTAGGTCATCACGCTTTAAATTCGAAACGGCGTTTCATATAATGAGGCGCCGTTTCTTTTTCCTGAACACAGGACACCCACATGACCGCGTATTGGCTAGCCCAGGGCGTTGGCGTCATCGCCTTTCTGATTGGTATCACCACCTTTATCAACCGCGACGAACGGAAATTTAAAATCCAGCTTTCGGTCTACAGCGCGGTAATCGGCCTGCATTTCTTTCTGATGGGGGCATTCCCCGCGGGCTCCAGCGCCATGCTGAATACGGTGCGAACGCTGATCACCCTGCGTACCCGCAGCCTGTGGGTTATGGCGGTCTTTATCGTGCTGACCGGCGGTATTGGGCTGGCGAAATTCCACCATCCGATGGAGCTGCTGCCGGTGGCGGGCACCATTGTCAGCACCTGGGCACTGTTTCGCAGCAAGGGGCTGACGATGCGCTGTGTTATCTGGTGTTCAACCTGCTGTTGGGTGATTCATAACTTCTGGCTGGGGTCGATCGGCGGGACGTTGATTGAGGGCAGTTTTCTGGTCATGAACGGACTGAACATTATTCGCTTCTGGCGCATGCAGCGACGCGGAATTGATCCCTTCAGGGTTGAAAAAGCGGTGCAGGAAGAGAGCCCTTCCGTCCGCTGACGGAAGGGCCGGAGCATTAGCTGCGCAGGGCGTTTTTCGCCAGGCGCGCATCTTCAGCCTGACAGGCTGCTGCGGTAAACAGCACGTCGGTTGAGGAGTTCAGCGCGGTTTCACAGGAGTCCTGCAGTACGCCGATGATAAAGCCGACGGCCACGACCTGCATGGCAATCTCGTTCGGGATACCGAACATATTACAGGCCAGCGGGATCAGCAGCAGCGACCCTCCTGCCACGCCGGAGGCGCCACAGGCACACAGTGACGCCACCACGCTCAGCAGTATTGCGGTTGGCAGATCCACCGCAATGCCCAGCGTATGCACCGCCGCCAGCGTCAGAACGGTAATGGTGATGGCCGCGCCAGCCATATTTATCGTCGCACCCAGAGGAATGGAGACGGAATAGGTATCGCGGTCGAGATTGAGTTTCTCAGCCAGCGCCATGTTCACCGGAATATTCGCCGCCGAGCTGCGGGTAAAGAAGGCGTACACGCCGCTTTCACGCAGGCAGGTCAGTACCAGCGGATACGGGTTGCGACGGATCTGCCAGAAGACCAGCAGCGGGTTGATCACCAGCGCGACCAGCAGCATACAGCCAACCAGCACCACCAGCAGGTGGGCATAGCTCCACAGCGTGGCGAAACCGGTAGTGGCAAGCGTGGAGGAGACCAGGCCGAAGATACCGATTGGGGCGAAGCGGATCACGACTTTCACCATAAACGTCACGGCGTTTGAGACATCGTTCACCAGGTTTTTCGTGGTCTCATTGCCGTGGCGCAGCGCGAAGCCCAGACCCACAGCCCACACCAGAATACCGATGTAGTTTGCGTCCATCAGCGCGGTAATCGGGTTCGAGACCATGCTCATCAGCAGGCCACGTAACACCTCGACGATGCCGGATGGCGGCGTAATATCGGTTGCCGCGCTGGTTAAATGCAGCGACGACGGAGAGAGGAAACTGAAAAGCACAGCGGTTAATGCGGCAGAAAATGTTCCCAGTAAATAGAGAACGATAATCGGGCGGATGTTGGTTTTCTGACCGTGCTGGTGGTTGGCGATGGAGGCCATAACCAGCATCAGTACCAGCACCGGAGCAACGGCTTTAAGGGCGCCGACGAACAGGGTGCCGAGCAGGCCAGTCGCTTCGGCGGCCGGTTTGGATACCATAGCCAGTAAGATCCCCAGTACCAGCCCTACCAGGATTTGTTTAACCAGACTACCCCGCGCAATACGCGCCAGCAGACCGTTAGATTGTGTGCTCATACAAAATTCCTAAGTGAAATTGCGTTCCATCCGGGATGTGCTCTAAGTCACATTTATGTGTGGATGTAAGTAAATGTTTGCCTGGTTGAGTATAAGGAAAGTACGGGGCGGGGGAAGTGCAAAATACTGGATTTTACGCACTGCGTCATATTTTTTAACTGTGTGTTTACAAAATCACCAGCCCCCTTTCCCGATAACCCGGGAAAAATAAACAGATCAGACCACGGGAATGGGAAAATGCCAGGCTGGCTGCCGTTCCCCGCACGCCATCACGCACGGGGAACGGGAAGGTGTCAGCAGAGAACTTACTGCGCCTGCTGTTTTTTATCGTGCTGACGGTTAACCCAGAGGTTGATCAGCAGCGTGACCAGCAGAATGCCAAACACCACGCCAAGCGAAATGGCGATCGGAATGTGGAAGAAATCGATAATCAGCATCTTGATACCGATAAACACCAGAATCACCGACAGGCCATATTTCAGCATTGAGAAGCGCTCAGCCGCCCCGGCCAGCAGGAAATACATGGCGCGCAGGCCAAGTATGGCGAACAGGTTAGAGGTCAGCACGATGAACGGATCGGTGGTCACCGCAAAGATCGCCGGAATGCTGTCAACCGCGAAAATGACGTCGCTCAGCTCAACCAGGATCAGCACCAGCAGCAGCGGCGTGGCAAACAGCAGCCCGTTTCTGCGCACGAAGAAATGCTCGCTCTCGATTTTGTCAGTCATGCGCAGATGACCGCGGATCCACTTCACCAGCGGCTTATCGCCAATACCGGTCTCATCCTCCTTCGCCAGCGCCATTTTCACCCCGGTAAACAGCAGGAACGCGCCGAACACGTACAGCAGCCATTCGAACTGGGTGATAAGCCAGCTGCCGGCAAAGATCATAATGGTACGCAGGATAATGGCGCCCAGGACGCCGTAGACCAGCACCCGGCGCTGCAGTGAGGCCGGAACGGCGAAGTAGCTGAACAGCATTAGCCAGACGAAGACGTTGTCCACCGCCAGCGCTTTTTCAATCAGGTAGCCGGTGAGAAACGCCAGCGCCTGCGGATCGGCGATTGCGCGACCCTCGGTCGAGGCCAGATACCACCAGAACGCGGCGCAGAACAGCAGGGAGAGGGTGACCCATACCAGAGACCAGGCGGCAGCCTGTTTCATGCTCATGCCATGTGCGCCACGACGCCCCTGTAAAAAGAGGTCGATCGCCAGCATGATAAGCACAACGACCGCGAATCCGCCCCACAACACTGGAGTGCCGACAGAATGCATACGATTTTCCTTACACATAAAAAAACAAAAACGGCTATGGTCAGAAGACGATAGCCGTTGCTTTCTTATGCACAGACCTCGCCTTCCGGCAAGGTCTCACTTACAACGAAAAAAGAATACGCGTGTATCCCTTTTTGGTTGCCCGGCGACCGGATGCGGTTTTGCACGCATCGTAATGACGATCCACCGGCAAGGAAGTTACTCCCCTTTGCGCGTAACAAAATATGTCAGACCATTGATTTGGTCAATGGTCTGCGCGAATTCATTACACAGTTTTACGCGATGGCTTCCGCCCCCACGCCGTCTGCCGGGAAGACCACGCCAGTCTGGCGGCGGATCTCGGTCTGCAGTTTGGCGGTGGTGCGGCTGACCGCAAGCCCCGGGTGATTCACTTCGTTGTCTTCAACCAGACGGGCGAAGACCTCAGCCTCATACAGCATAGTGTTAATATGCTGAGGCTGCGTCAGCTCCTGCGCTTTTCCGCCGCGTGGCACAATGCTCAGCTTCTGGCATTCAGAGATTTTCTCGATCAGCAGTGAACCGTCTTCTCCCTGAATCTCGCTCGCCAGCACGGAGTCGCTGACCTTGGAGTGCTGCAGGGTCACGCTGAAGTCGCCGTAATCCATCACCACGACGCCATGCGCGTCTACGCCGCTCTCCAGCAGGCTGGCCTGCGCGCTCACGCTGTGCGGCTCGCCCCACAGCGCCACGGCGGAGGCCAGGCAGTAAAAACCGATATCCATAATCGAACCGTTGGAAAAAGCCGGATTAAAGGTGTTCGGGTTTTCGCCGTCGAGGTAGCGCTGGTAACGGGAGGAGTACTGGCAGTAGTTAATGAATGCTTTGCGGAGTTTGCCGATTTTAGGCAGGGACTGCTGCAGCAGCAGGAAGTTAGGCAGGCTGGCGGTTTTGAACGCTTCGAACAGCACCACCTCATTTTCGCGCGCCAGGGCAATGGCGGCCTCCACTTCCTGAATGTTGGAGGCCAGCGGCTTCTCGCAAATCACATGCTTTTTATGGCTGAGGAACAGCCGGGTTTGCGGGAAGTGCAGGGCGTTCGGGCTGGCGATATAGACCGCGTCAATAGCGTCGCTTTGCGCCATCTCGTCGAGCGAGGTGAACAGATGTTCGACCGGGTAATCGTTAGCGAAAGCCTGCGCCTGCTCAAGGCTGCGGGAATAGACCGCGGTGAGGGTATACTTGCCGGTTTCGTGGGCGGCGTCGACGAACTGGCGGGTGATCCAGTTCGTCCCGATAACTGCGAAACGTATCATAAACGTTTACGTACTCCGTAGCTGGGAACCTGTCGCCACTGTAGCACGTGATTATTGCAAAACCAGTGCGCTATTGCGCATTACGCGTTAACGATAAATGCGTTAACCACAGGCGGGTATCAAACTCCAGCTGGTGGTACTGCGGCTCCATATGGCAGCACAGGGAGTAGAACGCTTTGTCGTGCTCTTTCTCTTTTAGATGCGCCAGCTCATGCACCACGATCATTCGCAGAAAGGCTTCCGGCGCGTGGCGAAACACGGTTGCCACGCGGATTTCGGTCCTGGCCTTCAGCTTCCCACCCTGCACGCGTGAGATGGCGGTATGCAGACCAAGCGCGTTTTTCAGCACGTGGATCTTGTTGTCGTACATCACCTTGCTGATCGGCGACGCGCTCTTCAGATACCGGTTTTTCAGATCCTGCGTATACTGCCAGAGAGCCTTATCGGTGGTGAAATCATGGGTGTCCGGATAGCGTTTTTCCAGTATGGCGCCCAGCTTCTGCCCGGCAATTAAGCTGCGAACCTGTGCAAGTAAGTTCTCCGGGTAGCCCTGGAGATAGGTAAGTTGGTTCATCAAGGCCCCAAATCGACAATAAAACGGGTATACACGCCATCCTGCAGGCTGCTGAGGCCAGGGCTGCGTCTGCCTTCAGACTTGCCGCCTTGATTCAACTTGAATGATTTTGTGTATATACTCACGCACCCTTTTCAGGGATAACGCCGAAATTTTACCATTCAGGAGGGCCGATGAGCCACTTAGACAACGGTTTCCGTTCACTCAACCTTAAACGTTTCCCGGAAACGGACGACGTTAACCCGCTGCAGGCGTGGGAAGCGGCGGATGAATATCTGCTGCAACAGTTGGATGAGACTGAAATCAGCGGCCCGGTTCTGATCCTGAATGACGCCTTCGGCGCGCTGGGCTGTGCGCTGGCTGAACATACGCCTTACAGCATCGGCGATTCTTACTTAAGCGAGTTGGCGACGCGTGAAAACCTGCGCCACAACGATATTGACGAATCCAGCGTCAAGTTTCTCGACAGCACGGCGGACTACCCGCAGGCGCCGGGCGTGGTACTGATTAAAGTGCCGAAAACCATGGCGTTGCTGGAGCAACAGCTGCGCGCGCTGCGTAAGGTCGTCACCCCGCAGACGCGGATTATCGCCGGTGCCAAAGCGCGTGATATCCATACCTCGACGCTGGAGCTGTTCGGCAAGGTGCTTGGCCCCACCACCACCACGCTGGCGTGGAAAAAAGCGCGTCTGATCAACTGCACGTTCAGCGCGCCGGCGCTGGCCGACGCGCCGGAAACCCTGAGCTGGACGCTGGAGGGCACTGACTGGACGATCCACAACCATGCGAACGTCTTCTCCCGCACCGGGCTGGACATTGGCGCGCGTTTCTTTATGGAGCATCTGCCGCAAAATCTGGAAGGCGAAATCGTCGATCTGGGCTGCGGTAACGGCGTGATTGGTCTGACGCTGCTGGCGAAGAACCCGGAGGCCCGGGTTGTCTTTAGCGATGAGTCGCCGATGGCGGTGGCCTCCAGCCGGATGAACGTTGAAACCAACATGCCAGAGGCGCTGGATCGCTGCGAGTTTATGATTAACAACGCGCTCTCTGGCGTCGAACCTTTCCGCTTCAACGCCGTACTGTGCAACCCGCCGTTCCACCAGAAGCATGCGCTGACGGATAACGTCGCCTGGGAGATGTTCCATCATGCGCGTCGCTGCCTGAAAATTAACGGCGAGCTGTATATCGTGGCCAACCGTCACCTGGACTACTTCCACAAGCTGAAGAAGATTTTCGGTAACTGCGCCACGATCGCCACCAACAATAAGTTTGTGGTGCTGAAAGCGGTCAAGCTGGGACGTCGTCGCTAAATCGTCAGCGCGAGCCGGGTGCCCTGCGCAATTGCGCGCCGCGCATCCAGCTCCATCGCCACGTCGCACCCGCCGATCAGGTGCACCGTTTTACCCGCCTCACGCAGCGGATCGGCCAGATCGCGCTTCGGCTCCTGCCCGGCGCACAGAATCACATGATCCACTCCCAGCAGCTGCGGTTCACCGCCGATCAGCACGTGCAGACCGTCATCATCGATCTTCTGATAGCTGACGGAGGGGATCATCTTCACGCCGCGAGAGAGCAGGGTAGCGCGGTGGATCCAGCCGGTGGTCTTGCCCAGCCCTTCGCCCGGCTTACTGGCTTTGCGCTGTAGCATCACTATCTGGCGCGGGCTTTTCGGCAGCTGCGGCCCCTCCGGGCGCAGGCCGCCCGACTGGTTCAGGCTGGTGTCGATCCCCCATTCGACGCAAAACTCGGCGATGTTCTGGCTGGTGGCCGCGCCGGGCTGGCTTAAATACATGGCGGTATCAAAGCCAATTCCGCCGCAGCCGATAATTGCCACCTTCTCGCCAACCGGCGCTTTGTCACGCAGCACGTCGAGATAGCTCAGCACTTTTGGATGATCGATACCGTCGATCGCCGGCGTACGCGGCGCGATCCCGCAGGCCAGCACAATCTCGTCGAAGGCGTGCAGGTCGTCGGCACCGACGAGCTGGTTGAGCCTGAGATCGACGCCCGTGACCTCGATCATCCGCCGGTAATAGCGCAGGGTTTCAACGAACTCCTCTTTGCCGGGGATCTGCCTGGCAATAGTAAACTGGCCGCCGATTTCGCCAGCGGCGTCAAACAGCGTGACGCTGTGCCCGCGCGCGGCGGCATTCACCGCGAAGGCCAGCCCTGCAGGGCCTGCGCCGACCACGGCGAGGTGTTTTTTCGTCGCAGCAGGTGTCACAGGCATTTTGGTTTCATGGCAGGCGCGGGGGTTCACCAGGCATGAGGTGACC
>JAFACP010000420.1 GCA_023425455.1 Pseudomonadota bacterium
TCCGGCGTACAGATGTACGTACGGGGAAATTTATACAACAATAGATAAACCGGATGCAGATGGCGCGAGCATTCGCTTGTCTCAGAACGAGGTACTGGTTATACAAAAGGTTTGTACAATCTGGTAAGGTTGGTTCGGTTTGGTATGGACGTGTTAAGCGTGAGGGAGTTAATGGCCTATTACAGTATCGGCGAAGTGGCTGAACGATGTGGTATCAACCCCGTTACACTGCGTGCATGGCAGCGCCGTTATGGCTTACTGAAGCCGCAGCGCAGCGAAGGGGGGCATCGTCAGTTTGATGATGAAGATATCCTGCGCATTGAAGAGATTAAACGCCTGATTAAAAGCGGCGTGTCGGTTGGCAAAGTGAAGGCGCTGCTGCAAAACAGCGATGTCATGACCCAGGGAAACTGGGCCGCGGCCCAGGAAGAGATGATGAGCGTCGTGCGTTACGCCAGCCCGGCCAGGCTGCGCGCCAAAATCGGTGAATATCGGCGCGATCACGCGATGGATGCGCTGATCGATAACATTCTCACCCCCGTACGCCAGAGAATGAACCAGGACCAGAATACCGTCCGCCACATGGCAAGCCTGCTCGATGGCGTCCTGATTGAGTTCGCCATCGCGAGCCTGGCGGAATCACGAAAAAAAGCGGGGAAAGATGCGCTGCTCATCGGCTGGGAGTGTGATGACCGCACGCGGCTGTGGCTTGAAGCGGCCCGACTCGCTCACAAGGGCTGGCATATTGACGTGCTGGCCGAACCGATTGACTCTCCGCGCCCGGAACTCTTTCCGGGACAAAAAATCTTCGTCTGGACAGGTTCATCCCCGACCCTCCGTCAGCAGGAACAGCTCGATCACTGGCGTGAACAGGGCTTTGCGGTGTCATTCCACGTTTAAGCACCCAGGGTCCGGAAGGTTTTTTTTCGTCCACGATGCCCTGTGAGTTCAGCGGGGCGGGCAACGCCACCTCTGCGCGCGACACCTTTCTCTGCGTACTGATGCAGCGTGCGCAAAATCTATCTTAAAAATAGGCATTTCCGATGCATATTTTATTATTGCGCGGATCTCGGCTGTTTCTGATGTTAAATTCATTATTTATCAAAACATTGGATAGATAAATCCCTCCCTCCTGCATCCTGTGACAGGGTCTATGCTTATTGAAAGCAACCAAAAAGGGCGGTTTGGCGGAAAGCCCCTGCTGCCAGAGGGTTGAAGTGATAATCATTATCACTAACATACTATTATGCCCTGGTGGCTCAACAGATGAGGTGGACCTATGGAATTGCATTCAGAAACCTTTAATCCGGCTGATTTTAGCTGGCGTGGCTTAACGCTCACGCCAGCTGCGGCTGCGCATATCCGCGAGCTGATAGCAAAGCAGCCGACGATCCTCGGCGTGCGTCTTGGGGTTAAACAGACCGGCTGCGCAGGCTTCGGCTACGTGCTTGATACCGTAACCGAGGCTGAGAAGGATGACCTGGTATTTGAAACCGACGGCGCGAAGCTGTTTGTCGCGCTGCAGGCGATGCCGTTTATCGACGGAACGGAAGTGGATTATGTCCGCGAAGGATTAAACCAGTTATTCAAATTTCATAACCCGAAAGCCCAGAACGAATGTGGCTGCGGCGAAAGCTTTGGGGTATAGGTGGTACTATGTCTCGTAATACTGAAGCAACGAGTGATGTAAACACCTGGAGCGGCGGACACCTCAACTATAAAGAGGGGTTCTTCACCCAACTGCAAACCGATGAACTGGCGAAAGGCATCAGCGAAGAGGTGGTGCGGGCGATCTCGGCCAGGCGCAACGAGCCTGAGTGGATGCTCGAGTTTCGCCTGAACGCCTATCGCGCCTGGCTGGAGATGGAAGAGCCGCACTGGCTGAAGGCCCACTATGAGACGCTGAATTATCAGGATTACAGCTACTATTCCGCGCCATCCTGCGGCAGTTGCGATGATACCTGCGCCTCGCAGCCCGGCGCCGTCCAGCAAACCGGTGCGGAAAATAGTTTTCTCAGCAAAGAGGTGGAAGAGGCCTTTAATCAGCTCGGTGTGCCGGTTCGCGAAGGGAAAGAGGTGGCGGTAGACGCCATTTTTGACTCCGTATCGGTGGCCACCACCTACCGCGAAAAGCTGGCCGAACAGGGGATCATCTTCTGCTCTTTCGGCGAGGCCATTCACGACCATCCGGATCTGGTAAAAAAATACCTGGGTACCGTGGTGCCAGGCAACGACAACTTCTTCGCCGCGCTTAATGCGGCGGTAGCCTCTGACGGCACCTTTATCTATGTGCCAAAAGGCGTACGCTGCCCCATGGAGCTGTCGACCTATTTCCGCATTAATGCCGAAAAAACCGGCCAGTTTGAACGCACCATCCTGGTGGCCGACGAAGGCAGCTACGTCAGCTACATCGAAGGCTGCTCAGCCCCGGTGCGCGACAGCTATCAGCTGCATGCCGCGGTGGTGGAAGTGATCATCCACAAAGATGCCGAAGTGAAATATTCGACGGTACAGAACTGGTTCCCGGGGGATGGCAACACCGGCGGTATTCTCAACTTCGTCACCAAGCGTGCGCTGTGCGAAGGGGAAAACAGCAAAATGTCCTGGACGCAGTCGGAAACCGGTTCGGCGATCACCTGGAAATACCCGAGCTGCATTCTGCGCGGCGATAACTCCATCGGCGAATTCTATTCGGTGGCGCTGACCAGCGGTTACCAGCAGGCGGATACCGGCACCAAGATGATCCACATCGGTAAAAATACCCGCTCGACGATCATCTCGAAGGGGATCTCCGCCGGCCATAGCCAGAACAGCTATCGCGGTCTGGTGAAAATCATGCCGACCGCCACCAATGCCCGTAACTTTACCCAGTGTGACTCGATGCTGATTGGGGCCGATTGCGGGGCGCATACCTTCCCCTATGTTGAGTGCCGTAACAACAGCGCCCAGCTTGAGCACGAAGCGACAACGTCGCGTATCGGCGAAGATCAGCTCTTCTACTGTCTGCAGCGCGGGATCAGCGAAGAGGATGCGATCTCCATGATCGTCAACGGTTTCTGTAAGGATGTGTTCTCTGAACTGCCGCTGGAATTTGCCGTTGAAGCCCAGAAACTTCTCGCCATCAGTCTTGAACACAGCGTCGGTTAAGGAAAGCACATGTTAAGCATTAAAGATTTACAGGTAAGCGTAGAAGATAAAGCGATCCTGCGTGGCCTCAATATTGACGTCAGGCCGGGTGAAGTCCACGCCATCATGGGGCCAAATGGCTCCGGGAAAAGCACCCTTTCCGCGACGCTGGCAGGGCGTGAAGATTACGAGGTGACCCACGGCTCGGTCGCCTTTAACGGGAAGGATCTGCTGGAGATGTCGCCGGAAGCGCGCGCGGGAGAGGGCATTTTTATGGCCTTCCAGTATCCGGTGGAAATTCCTGGCGTCAGTAACCAGTTCTTCCTGCAAACCGCGCTGAACGCGGTGCGCAAATATCGTGGTCTGGAGGCGCTGGACCGCTTCGATTTTCAGGATCTGATGGAAGAGAAGATCAGGCTGCTGAAAATGCCGGAGGATCTGCTGAGCCGTTCGGTCAACGTCGGTTTCTCTGGCGGTGAGAAAAAACGGAATGACATCCTGCAGATGGCGGTGCTTGAGCCTGCGCTGTGCATTCTTGACGAAACCGATTCCGGGCTGGATATCGATGCGCTGAAGATTGTTGCCGACGGCGTTAACGCCCTGCGTGACGATAAGCGCTCGTTCATTATCGTGACCCATTACCAGCGCATTCTCGACTACATCAAACCGGACTACGTCCACGTGCTTTACCAGGGACGAATTGTGAAATCCGGTGATTTCACGCTGGTTAAACAACTGGAGGAGCAGGGTTATGGCTGGCTTACCGAACAGCAGTAATGCGCTCCAGCAGTGGCACCGCCTGTTTGAGGCGCGGGGTGAGTCCCGTTCTGAACAGGCTCAGCAGCATCTGCAGCAGATGCTGCGCCTCGGCTTACCGACGCGCAAGCATGAGAACTGGAAATATACCCCGCTTGATGGTCTGCTGAACGGCGAGTTTGTCACCCGTCTGGCGGAGGTCAGCCCCGCGCAGCGCGATGCGCTGGCCCTGAACGTGGACGCGCTGCGGCTGGTCTTTGTCGACGGTCAGTTCCAGGCAGAGCTGAGCGACAGCACGCTGGACAGCGGGTTTGAAGTCGCCATTAACGACGATCGCCAGAGCCTGAACGCTCCCGTGCAGCCGGAGCTCTTTCTTCATCTTACCGAGAGCCTGGCGCAGAGTGTGACCCACATTCGCGTGAAGCGTAACCAGCGCCCGGTAAAACCGCTGCTGCTGATGCATATCACCCAGGGGCTGAACGGTGGAGAGATCAATACCGCTCACTATCGCCACCATCTTGAGCTGGCAGAAGGGGCGGAGGCGACGGTGCTGGAGCACTACGTCAGCCTTAACGATATCCGGCACTTTACCGGCGCGCGCCTGACGATGAGTGTCGCCGCCAATGCCCGGCTTCACCATATTAAGCTGGCCTTTGAAAACCCGGTCAGCCACCACTTTGCCCATAACGACATGCTGCTCGGGCAAGATGCCGCAGTCTTCAGCCACAGCTTCCTGCTCGGCGGCGCGGTGCTGCGTCACAACACCAGCACGCAGCTCAACGGTGAAAACACTACCCTGCGTATCAATAGCCTGGCGATGCCGGTCAACGCCGAAGTGTGCGATACCCGTACCTGGCTTGAGCACAACAAAGGCTACTGCAACAGCCGTCAGCTGCATAAAACCATCGTCAACGACAAAGGGCGCGCGGTGTTTAACGGCCTGATTAAGGTCGCGCAGCACGCAATTAAGACCGACGGGCAGATGACCAATAATAACCTGCTGCTGGGGCGTCTGGCCGAGGTCGATACCAAACCGCAGCTGGAAATCTATGCCGATGACGTCAAGTGCAGCCACGGGGCAACGGTCGGGCGTATCGATGACGAACAGATGTTTTATCTGTGCTCGCGCGGGATAGATAAGCAGGCGGCACAGAAGATGATCATCTACGCCTTTGCCGCTGAGCTGACCGAAGCGCTCGACGATGAGGCATTAAAACAGCAGGTGCTGAGCCGAATCGGCCAGCGTCTGCCTGGAGGCAAAGCATGAGTTTTCCGGTAGAGACCGTACGGGCAGATTTTCCGATATTGACCCGTGAAGTGAACGGTCTGCCGCTGGCCTACCTCGACAGTGCGGCCAGCGCGCAGAAGCCGAACCAGGTCGTGGAGGCGGAAGCGGAATTTTACCGCCACGGCTACGCCGCCGTACATCGCGGGATCCACACGCTAAGCGCCGAGGCGACGGAGCGGATGGAAAATGTGCGTAGCCAGATTGCCACCTTCCTCAATGCCCGTTCGCCCGAGGAGCTGGTGTTTGTTCGCGGCACCACTGAAGGGATAAACCTGGTGGCCAACAGCTGGGGCAATGACCAGGTCCATGCGGGTGATAACATCATCATCACCGGGATGGAGCATCACGCGAATATTGTGCCCTGGCAGATGCTCTGCGCGCGCGCTGGCGCACAGCTGCGGGTGATACCGCTCAACGACGACGGGACGCTGCAGCTCGCCCAACTGGACACGCTGCTCGATGAGCGCACGCGGCTGGTGGCGGTGACGCAGGTATCCAACGTCCTTGGAACCGAAAACCCGGTGGCGGAGATTATCGAAAAGGCGCATCGGGCAGGGGCGAAGGTGCTGATTGACGGTGCGCAGGCGGTTATGCACCGTGCGGTCGATCTCCAGAGGCTGGACTGTGATTTCTACGTTTTCTCCGGGCACAAGCTATACGGACCGACAGGTATCGGCGTGCTGTATGCCAAAGAGGCCATCCTGCAGGCGATGCCGCCGTGGGAAGGCGGGGGCGCGATGATTGCCAGCGTCAGCCTGACAGAGGGCACCACCTATGCGCGTGCGCCGTGGCGTTTTGAAGCGGGGACGCCGAATACCGGCGGCATCATTGGGCTGGGGGCGGCGATATCCTATATTTCGGCCCTTGGTCTTGATGCGATCCAGGAATACGAACAGCTGCTAATGCACTATGCCCTGCAGGAACTTAGCCGCGTTCCGGAGCTGACGCTGTATGGCCCGGCCGAGCGCCAGGGGGTGATCGCCTTTAATCTGGGGAAACATCATGCCTACGATGTGGGCAGTTTTCTCGATAACTATGGCATCGCCGTGCGTACCGGCCACCACTGCGCGATGCCTTTAATGGAATTTTATCAGGTTCCGGCGATGTGCCGCGCCTCGCTGGTGATGTACAACACGACGGAAGAGGTCGACAGACTGGTGGCCGGGCTGCAGCGTATTCACCGCCTGCTTGGCTAACGGAGAGGGAAAAGATGGCTGAACTGCCGGATAAAGAGAAATTGCTGCGTAATTTTGCGCGCTGTGCAAACTGGGAAGAGAAATATCTTTATATTATTGAGCTGGGGCAGCGCTTAGCGCCGCTCGGCGAAGAAGCGCACTGCCCGGATAATACTATTCAGGGCTGCCAGAGCCAGGTATGGATTGTGATGCGCCAGAACGACGAGGGGATCATTGAATTACAGGGCGACAGCGACGCGGCTATTGTCAAAGGGCTTATTGCCGTCGTGTTTATTCTTTACCACCAGATGTCGGCGCAGGACATTGTCGCTTTTGATGTCCGTCCGTGGTTTGACAAAATGGCGCTGACGCAACACCTCACCCCGTCCCGCTCCCAGGGGCTGGAAGCGATGATTCGCGCAATTCGCACCAAAGCGGCAATCCTTAGCTAGACTTATCAGACAGCATTCATTCTGTTTCGCGAGGTGGTTTCCGCCTCGCTGGTTTTTCAGCTTTCTGGCGTTCTGCCAGTGAATAAGGAATCTCAGCATGAAGCGCGCGTCTCTAATAACACTATTTGCCTTTGGTTCGCTTGCGGCGTTTAATTCCGCCCGGGCGGTTGATTATCCCTTGCCGCCTGCTGGCAGTCGTCTGATTGGACAAAATCAAACTTATACTATTCAGCCAGGAGACAATAAACTGCAGACGATTGCCCGTCGGTTTAATACCGCGGCGCAGCTGATCCTCGAAACCAATAATACGATAGCCCCGGTCAATCCGGCCCCGGGAACCGTCATTACCATTCCGTCCCAGATGCTGCTGCCGGATACCCCGCGCGAGGGCATTGTGGTCAATCTGGCTGAGCTGCGCCTCTATTATTTTCCCCCCGGAGAAAACCGCGTTCAGGTTTATCCATTAGGGATAGGCCAGCTGGGTCTTGAAACGCCGGTTACCACGACCCGGGTGAGTCAGAAGATCCCCAACCCAACCTGGACGCCAACGGCGGGTATGAGGGCGCGCTCGCTGGCGCAGGGGATCAAGCTGCCGCCGGTAGTACCGGCGGGGCCGAATAATCCGCTGGGACGCTTTGCACTGCGTTTAGGTGTGGGGAACGGTGAATACCTGATTCACGGCACCAGCGCACCGGACAGCGTGGGTCTGCGGGTGAGCTCAGGATGCATGCGGATGAATGCGCCAGATATTAAAGCGCTGTTTTCTCAGGTGCGCGTCGGGACGCGGGTGCAGATTATCAATGAACCGGTGAAGTTCTCGCTGGAGCCAAACGGCCAACGTTATATCGAGGTGCACCGGCCGCTGGCACAGGCCGAGGGCGAGAACCCGCAGACCTTGCCATTTGACCACGCCGCTGACTTTGCAGCGTTTGTCTCCGCCAGCGGCAGCGATAAAGGACGTATCGACAAGGCGCTTACGCGTCGGGCGGGGATCCCGGTGGTGGTTTCTGCGGATAAGGGGCCTTCAGCGAGTACCGCGGTACTGTCGGTTCAGAACAGCCGGATCTCAGCAGCGGTAGCGGAAGGCGGGGGGGAGAGAGGGTGACGCAGTAGGCGGAACGCAGGCAAAAAAAATGGCGCACACTGTGCGCCATTTTATTAACAGGTACTATTACTTACGGTATTTAGTAGCCTGGTTGTCCAGACGCTGGTTAGCGCGAGCTGCGTCGTCTTTAGCAGCCTGAACGTCGGAACGCATTGCGTTCACGTCGTTGCTCAGCTGGTCAACTTTAGCGTTCAGAGTCTGAACGTCAGAAGACAGCTGATCGATTTTAGCGTTGCTGGAGCAACCAGCCAGCAGAGTAGAACCCAGGATTACCGCGCCCAGTACCAGTTTAGTACGATTCATTATTAATACCCTCTAGATTGAGTTAATCTCCATGTAGCGTTACAAGTATTACACAAAGTTTTTTAGGTTGAGAATATTTTTTTGATGGGAATACGCCTATTTTTGATCGTTCGCTCAAAGAAGCACCGGATTAGCCGTTTTTGTCGAAAAAGCTATGTTAAAAAAGGCTTTTTTCATCGGATTCATCTTAGATAAATCACAATTAAATAGAAAAACCCGATTTGCTATTTTTAATCGTTATGTCTAGTGACAGGAATAAAAAAAGCGCCCCGCAGGACGCTTTTAAGCAAAAATAATTCTCTAACGAATTATTACAGTACGTGAACAGATGCGGTGTTGGTGGTGCCGCTTGGAACCAGCGCACCCGAAACCATTACCACAACGTCACCTTTCTGAGCCAGGCCACAATCAACCAGCTCCAGCGCAACTTCTTTACCCAGACGGTAGAAATCGTCAGTGGAGGCGATCTCTTTCACCAGGTGTGGGATAACGCCCTTGCTCAGCACCAGCTGACGCGCGGTGGTTTCGTTGGTGGTCAGCGCCAGGATGGTGGCATCCGGGAAGTATTTGCGGATTGCGCGAGCAGATTTACCGCCCTGGGTCGCCACGACGATCAGCGGGGCTTCCAGCTTCTCAGCGGTTTCAACCGCGCCACGGCACACCGCTTCGGTGATACGCAGCTTACGGCTGTCGTTGTTGTAGTCCAGACGGCTGGTCATCACGCGGTCAGTACGTTCGCAGATGGTGGCCATGATGCCGACCGCTTCCAGCGGGTATTTACCTTTCGCGGATTCGCCAGACAGCATGACCGCATCGGTACCGTCGAGAATGGCGTTTGCCACGTCGCCGGCTTCAGCGCGGGTAGGGCGTGGGTTTTTGATCATGGAGTCCAGCATCTGCGTCGCGGTGATCACCACTTTACGCGCGCGAACACACTTCTCGATCATCATCTTCTGCGCGAAGATAACTTCTTCAACCGGGATCTCTACGCCGAGGTCACCACGCGCAACCATGATGCCGTCAGACGCTTCGAGGATTTCGTCGAAGTTGTTCAGGCCTTCCTGGTTTTCAATTTTGGAGATGATCTGGATCTTCTCGCCGCCGTGAGCTTTCAGGTGTTCACGGATTTCTACCACGTCGGAACGTTTACGAATAAAGGAGGCGGCAACGAAATCAACGCCCTGTTCGCAACCGAAGATCAGATCTTGTTTATCTTTTTCAGCCAGCGCTGGCAGCGCGATGGAAACGCCCGGCAGGTTAACGCCTTTGTTTTCACCCAGATCGCCGTTGTTCAGCACTTTACAAATGACCTTGTTACCTTCGATAGCGGTCACTTCCATACCGATCAGGCCATCATCCACCAGCACGGTGTTACCGACGGACAGATCGCTGGTGAAACCTTCATAGGTCACTGCAACGATTTCATTGTTACCGACCACAGACTTATCGGTGGTGAAGGTGAAGGTCTGGCCCGCTTTCAGCGAAACATCGCTACCGCCTTCCAGCTTGATGGTGCGGATTTCAGGACCTTTAGTGTCAAGCAGGATCGCGGCTTTCTTGCCGGTCTTGCTCATCACGTTGCGCAAGTTCTGGATACGCTGACCGTGTTCAGCATAGTCACCGTGAGAGAAGTTCAGACGCATAACGTTCATGCCGGCGTCCAGCATTTTGCTCAGCATCTCTTCAGATTCGGTTTTTGGGCCGATGGTGCAAACAATTTTCGTCTTTTTCATGACAGTCTTAGTCTTTAAGTTGGGAAGGATATGGAAATCTCGCTCCGGGGGCGCACCGCCGCGGAGTCAAACCTGTGTTGCGAAATTGACTATGGCACGCACTAAGGATAGGTGACATCAAATGAGCGTGCAGAAGAAAGTGTGCCTGAGTTTCAGCCCAACGAGAGAGAGGAGAAGTTGTACGTTGTTTTTTGTCTGCCAAGCGCTGAAACCATTCACCAGGGATTAGGCGCGCATTATACGCTGATTTTCAGACAAAAGGAAAATGAAAACAGCGTTTCAAAAACAATCTGTGCAGATTCACATAAGATTGTTATCAAGGCGTTAAGCCATAATGACATCTTATGGCGGCAGGCCAGACTCCCGCCGCCGGATGCTTAATTTTTCAGCGCCTGAGCCAGATCGGCGATTAAGTCCTCCACGTCCTCAATGCCGACCGACAGGCGGATCAACTGAGGTACAATCCCGCCTGCCAGCCGCAGGGTCTCCGGGATTGAGGCGTGGGTCATGCTGTAAGGCTGGCTGACCAGGCTTTCCACGCCGCCAAGACTTTCAGCCAGCGTAAACAGCCTCAGCTTGCGGATCACCTCCGCCGCGCGTTGCGCATCGCCTTTCACCACCAGCGAGATCATGCCGCCCGGCAGCGCCATCTGCGCCCGGGCGAGCGCATACTGCGGGTGCGACGGCAGGCCCGGATAAAAGACCGTCGCAACCTGAGGCTGCTGCTCCAGCCATTGCGCAATAGCCAGAGCGTTGGCGCTGTGCTTCTCTACGCGCAGCGAAAGGGTACGTATACCCCGCAGCGTCAGAAAACTGCTGAACGGATCAAGCACACCGCCGGTGGCGTTTTGCAGATAAGCCAGTTGCCCGGCAAGCGTCGGGTTATCGCCGACCACCGCCAGTCCGGCAATCACATCCGAATGGCCATTAAGGTATTTGGTTGCCGAGTGCACCACAATATCAAAACCCGACGCCAGCGGACGGTGAATGACCGGCGAAGCGAAGGTGTTGTCGGCGACGCTGATAAGGTTATGGCGCCGGGCGAGAGCGGCGATCCCTGCCAGGTCAGCAATTTTCAGCAGCGGATTGCTCGGGGTCTCGACCCAAATCATCCGCGTGTCCGGGCGTATTGCGGCCTCCAGGCCGGTCAGATCGCCGGATCTGACCCAGCTGACCTCAAGCCCGGCGCTGCGCTTGCGCACATTTTCAATCAGGCGATATGTCCCGCCGTACACATCATCAATGGCGACAAGATGGCTATCTTTGTCCAGCAGTTCGAGCACCGCTGAGACTGCCGCCAGGCCGGATGCAAAAGCAAAGCCCCGCGTGCCGCCTTCCAGTTCAGCGATGGCGGTCTCAAGCACATGACGGGTTGGGTTGCCGCTACGGGCGTACTCATAGCTGCCAGGCTCCCCCGGAGAGCGTTGCGCAAACGTCGAGGTGGCATAGACAGGCGGCATTACCGCGCCGTGCTGGTCGTTAAATTCACCGCTGTGAACGCTGAGAGTGGCCAGATTTTTCATCATCTTTTCCTTTATTTATTGCTGCGGACGGTTGCGCCAGGCGGTCAGAACATCGCTGCGCGTAATCAGACCCAGAAAACGGTCGTTGTCATTGATAACCGCTACCTGACCCCGGTCGAAAAGGGCGTTCAGGGCGCTTTCCGGCGCCTGTTTATCGAGGCATTCCACCTGGCGTGTCATCGCCTGCGTGACCGGCTGTGTGAAGCGATCTCCCTGACCGTCGATATGTCGCAGCAGATCCCATTCGTCGATAATTCCCACGACCCTGCCGTTATCCAGCACCGGCAATTGTAAAATGTCATACAGACGCATTCGCGCCAGTACGGTGGCGAGCGTGTCGTCCGGCGAGGCGGTAACCGTAGCGCCTTCATCGTGGCGCAGGGCAATGTAATCGGAGAGATCGCCCGCCTGCGGTCGTGACATCAACCCCTGCTGGCGCATCCAGTCATCGTTGAACATCTTCGACAGATATTTGTTTCCGCTATCGCAGGCGAATGTGACGACGCGCTTCGGCGTGGTTTGCCGCTGGCAATATTTCAGCGCGGCGGCGAGCAGCGTACCGCTGGATGAGCCCGCCAGAATGCCTTCTGTTTTCAGCAACGCGCGCGCGGTGGCGAAGGCTTCGCTGTCACTGATGCGCCAGGCGCGCCTGACGCCTTCAATGTGCGCCAGTGGGGGGATAAAGTCCTCGCCAATCCCCTCGACCAGCCAGCTGCCGGCATCCTGGTAGCGTCCGCTTTCGACCTGGTCGGCCAGTACCGAGCCCGCGGGGTCGGCAAGGATAAATTCGGTATGGGGGGAGTGTGCGGCAAACCACGCCTGCAGGCCGCCCAGCGTGCCGCCGGAGCCGACGCCGACCACAATGGCATCAATATTACCGTCCAGCTGTTGATACAACTCGGGTGCCGTTGTCGTCTGGTGCGCCAGCGGGTTGGCCTGATTGTTGAACTGGTCAATATAAAACGCCCCGGGCAGGGTGTTCGCCAGCCGTTGCGCATAGTCCTGATAGTAGGCCGGGTGTCCCTTGTTGACGTCTGAGCGGGTCAGTATCACTTTCGCCCCCAGCGCGCGCAGGTGAAAAATTTTCTCCCGGCTCATTTTGTCGGGGACCACAAGGATCAGTGAGTAGCCTTTCTGCGCGGCGATAAGCGCCAGACCCAGTCCGGTATTGCCCGCTGTGGCTTCAACGATCGTGCCGCCCGGCTGCAGCTGGCCGTGGCGTTCCGCGTGGTTAATCATCGACAGCGCGACGCGATCTTTGATCGACCCGCCGGGGTTCTGGTTTTCCAGCTTCAGAAACAGCGAGCAGCAGCCGGTATCAAGTTTGTGCAGCTGTATGAGCGGCGTCTGGCCGATAAGTTCGGTGACGGAGTGATAAATGGTCATGGCATTCTCCTTTCAGAAGGTCGTGCCGGGATAATAGGGCTGCGTAATTTTGACAATAAAGAATGTTTCACCAGGCGTTAGAACAGAAATGAATATCACTGCTGGTTTTGGCCGTCGGGGCAGCAAGACGTAAATCACCGCAGACGTGGAGATGGCTATAACCTGATAAAATGCTGAAAAAATGCGCAGTTAAGCCGGTAATGAACCGCACCATAGATGTGTGGCAGATAATCATTTCTGAAAAAAGACTAAACGCGCTCTCGCCGCTTCCGGCGCTATTTATTCACTGCAGTTATAAGAAATGCCTTTTTGTTCATTTAAAAGCGGATAACGGCTGTTTACTATCTTTTGGACATCCATACTTCTAAACCGCCATTCGCGGCACGGATAACCAATAAGCATGATAGTTCTCAGGAATATTTCGAAGATTTTTGCTCACGGAAAGGTGGCGCTTACCGCCGTTGATAACGTCAACCTGACGATTGAACAGGGGCAAATCTACGGCATTATCGGCTACAGCGGTGCCGGGAAAAGCACGCTGATCCGGCTGCTGAACGGTCTGGAAAAGCCGAGCGCCGGGAGCGTCACCATCAACGGCCAGGATATTTCTGCCGCAAAGGGGGAAGCGCTGCGCCAGGCGCGGCTGAAGATCAGCATGGTGTTCCAGCACTTCAACCTGCTGTGGTCGCGCACCGTCAACGAAAACATCGCCTTCTCAATGCAGATTGCCGGGGCGCCAAAAGAGACCATTAAGCGTCGGGTGGCCGAGCTGGTGGAGCTTGTCGGGTTAACAGGCCGCGAGAATGCCTATCCGTCGCAGCTCAGCGGCGGCCAGAAACAGCGCGTTGGTATCGCCCGCGCGCTGGCGAATAACCCGGACGTGCTGCTCTGCGATGAGGCGACCTCCGCGCTTGATCCGCAGACCACCGATCAGATCCTTGACCTGCTGCTGGATATCAACCGCCGTTTCAAATTGATCATCGTGCTGATCACCCACGAAATGCACGTGGTACGTAAAATTTGCGATCGCGTGGCGGTGATGGAAAACGGCAGGGTGGTGGAAGAGGGGGATGTACTGAGCGTTTTCACCCATCCACAGCAGCCCATCACCCGGCAGTTTGTCCGTCAGGTAAGTCAGTATGCGGAGGATGAGGCGTTTAACAGCGAACTGGCAGGTGAGCTTGCAGGTGCGGTGATCAAACTGACCTTTACCGGCCACAGCACCCATAAGCCGGTCGTCGGTGAACTCACGCTGCGCTATGGTCTGCCGTTTAACATTCTGCACGGAAAAATGACGCAAACCGCGCACGGCGTCTTCGGTCAGCTGTGGCTCCACGTCGGGGCCTCTGAACAACAGCTGAACAATATTCTCGCCGATTTCAGGCACAACGATATTGACGGCGAGGTAATTAAACATGACTGAGCATCTCTTTCCGCACCTGAAGTGGGAGCAGCTGTGGGCGGCAACGCAGGAGACGCTGTATATGACCGCGCTGTCGGGCGTGGCGACATTTGTTCTCGGGATTGTCCTTGGGCTGGCGCTGTTTTTAACCGCCCGCGGCGGATTGTTCCACAATCGTACTCTCTACGGCGTCATCTCCATCGTGGTAAACGTGTTTCGTTCTGTCCCGTTTATCATCCTGATTGTGCTGCTGATCCCGTTTACCAAAACCATCGTCGGCACCATTCTCGGCGCCAATGCGGCGCTACCGGCCCTGATTGTAGGGGCCGCGCCGTTCTATGCCCGGCTGGTCGAAATTGCCCTGCGCGAAGTGGACAAGGGGGTTATCGAAGCGACGCGATCAATGGGCGCACGCCTGAGCACCTTAATTTTTCGCGTGCTCCTGCCGGAGTCATCCCCGGCGCTGGTCTCCGGTATCACGGTGACGCTGATTGCGCTGGTGAGTTACAGCGCCATGGCTGGCGTTATTGGGGCCGGTGGCCTCGGAAATCTGGCGTACCTGGAAGGATTTCAGCGTAACCACAACGATGTCACGCTGGTGGCGACGGTGACCATTTTAATCATCGTCTTCATTATTCAGCTCTGCGGCGATGTCATGACTTCACTGTTAGACAAAAGATAATCACCCATCACACAGGAACCTCATCATGAAAAAAACACTGACCCTGATCGCCGCCGCCACCCTGAGCGCGCTCAGTTTTGCCGCCTGGGCCGACACCCTCACCGTGGGCGCGTCCAACACCCCGCACGCGGAAATTCTGGAGCAGGCGAAGCCGATTCTGGCGAAACAGGGGATCGATCTGGAGATTAAACCCTTCCAGGACTATATCCTGCCCAACACCGCGCTGGCGGGCCGTGATATTGACGCCAACTATTTCCAGCACATTCCCTATCTCAACAGCGTGCTGAAGGATCATGCGGGCGATAAGGATTACGATTTTGTCAGCGCCGGTGCAATCCACATCGAGCCAATCGGCATCTACTCGAAGAAATACAAATCGCTGAAGGATCTGCCCGAAGGCGGCAAAATCATCATGCGTGACGCCGTCTCTGAAGAGGGGCGTATTCTCTCGATCTTCGAAAAAGAGGGGGTGATTACGCTGAAACCGGGTATCGACAAAGTGACCGCGCGCATCAGCGATATTGTTGATAATCCGAAAAAGCTGCAGTTTTTACCTAATGTAGAAGCCTCCCTGCTGCCGCAGATGTATAACAACGATGAAGGTGATGCGGTGGTCATTAACGCCAACTATGCGATTGATGCGGGTCTGGATCCGGTGCACGATCCCATTGCCGTAGAGAGTGGCGAAAACAACCCGTATGCCAACATCATTACCGTCCATCGCGGTGACGAGAAGAAAAAAGATATTGTCGCACTGGTGAATGTGTTGCACTCAAAAGCGATTCAGGACTGGATCCGTACCAAATACAAAGGCGCTGTGATCCCCGTCAACAACTAATCTTCTGATTTTAAAGATAAAGCCCGGTGAGTTCCTTACCGGGCTTCTTTTTTGTATCCAGCCGGTGAATCATTTAAGCTGAGTTTTTAGAGCAATGGAGTGATGGCAATGGGCAATGTGACCAAAGACGACGCGCTGTATCAGGAGATGTGCCGGGTAGTGGGGAAGGTGGTTCTGGAGATGCGCGATTTAGGCCAGGAGCCAAAACATATTGTCATCGCAGGAGTACTACGCACGGCGCTGGCAAACCAGCGCATCAGGCGCAGCGCCCTGACAACCGAGGCGATGGAGACGGTGGTGAAAGCGCTGGCGGGCTAAGGCTGCAGGCGGCGAGTCGCGATCTCCCGCACCACGAAATAAAAAACGCCGGCACAGCGTCCGGCGTCAGCGTCGTTAAGACTTAGATTTTGCAGGCGTCGCCGCAGTCATCATCGGCGACAATCGCCTGCGCTTTTTTGTCTGCATCATCCAGACGCTCGGCATTACGCTCTTCTGCTTCGTCCAGTCCGTTAAAGACTAAGTTATCGAGATCAATTTCCATCCTGCACCTGCCTGGTTCTGTTTTTGATTCTGGCAGAGTATAGGGCAAAAAATGGCGGGAATGTACCTCACAGCACATAAGGATAATCCCTGCCATACTGACATCCGGCGTCGGCGGGAAAGAAAGATTGTGCTTGTCGGGCGCTCAGTGCGCCCGGTAAACTTCAGGCGCGTGATCGCGATCATGCCTAAACTAAAACAGATAAAAGAGATATCGCTATGCAACATATCATTGAAGGTTTTCTCAGCTTTCAAAAAGAGATTTTCCCGCAACGTAAAGAGCTCTTCCGCAGTTTAGCGTCCAGCCAGAATCCCAAAGCGCTGTTCATCTCCTGCTCTGACAGCCGTCTGGTGCCGGAGCTGGTCACCCAGCAGGAGCCCGGACAGCTCTTTGTCATTCGTAATGCTGGCAACATTGTGCCGCCATTCGGACCAGAGCCAGGTGGCGTGTCCGCGACGATTGAGTACGCAGTCGTCGCGCTCGGCGTTACCGACATTGTGATTTGCGGTCACTCTAACTGCGGGGCGATGAAGGCAATCGCCGACAACGCGGATCTGGGACCCATGCCGGCCGTTTCCCACTGGTTGCGTTACTCCGATGCGGCGAAAGCGGTGGTAGAGAAAAAAAGCTGGGATAAGCCTGTCGACAAAGTTAACGCGATGGTGCAGGAAAACGTGTTTGCGCAGCTGAGCAACATTAAAACCCATCCGTCGGTGGCGGTAGGGCTGCGTAACAACGCTATCCGCCTGCACGGCTGGGTTTATGATATCGAAAGCGGGGAGATCCGCGCGCTGGACAAGAACAGCAAAAGCTTTGTGTCGCTGTCCGAAAACCCTGGCGTCTACTTCGAATAACGTCAACGGCACAGGGCACGGATGCCCTGTTTAGTCTTCCACAAAGGGTAATTTTCTGCGTAATCCGCAGGGGCGCTTCGCCGCCGCCTTCGCCATCGCTTCTCCCCGCAGCGCACACTCCCTCAGCCCTTGTACAAAAGGCTCGTCGTGCATCAGCCACGGTATGGCGCCGAAAGCTATCCGCCCGCGAAGCGCTTCCGGGGCGTTCAGGGTGTAATCCTCAGCGATGTCGGGGAGCGCATCACCTGCCTGCTGCAGCTGTTTACGCAATGCAGGAAAGGGCAGATCTTTCGTTTTCAATGGCTTTTGCCCGCGCGCATCAATAAAGACATCGAAGCGGTAAGCGGCGTCATGGCAGGTTACCCGCGTCTGGCTGCCCACGGTCTCCAGCGTGTAATCATCGCCGAGCGCCACCACGCTGATTATCCCCGCGTCGCGCAGGGCCAGCAGCCGGCGGATGGACTGCGGCGGAACGGCGGCGTAATTATCGATAAATACACGCTGCAGACCGGCCCTGAAGCGGGCCCTGTCCTCTTCCGT
>JAFACP010000002.1 GCA_023425455.1 Pseudomonadota bacterium
CGGCAACCGGCTGCCACTGCGCATCCGTGAGGGGTGTGGCTTCCACATAGTACGCCACGCCACGCTCCAGACGGTTAATCTGGCTCAGGCCACAGTTGTGGGCGATATCGGTGGCTTTGGAAGACCAGGGGGAGATGGTGCCTGGGCGAGGTGTCGCAAGGATCAGTTTGCCGGATGGCGTATGGCTGCTCAGGCTTGGACCGTATTTAAGCAGGCGTTCAAGCTGCACGCGTTCCTCTGCATTCAGGGGAGCATTCAGGTCAGCAAAATGGACATACTCAGCGTAAATATTGCTTACCGGAAGGTCGGCTGCCTGAAAACGTGCCAGCAGTTTGTTAATACGGAAGGCAGACAGTGCAGGCGAACCACGCAGAATTTCCATCATAAGTCTCTCGTCTTCGAAGCGCCGGAGGCGCTTACAGTGTGCGCAAGGGGGGAAAACGGGCGTCATTATAGAGAATCCTGAGCGTCGACGAAACCGTTTGCGTCGAAATAAAATTTGCGAAGACGTTTAACAATAGATGTGGCCTGTCTCTCTAATTGGTTGCCAACTGGCGTAAGTTTGCGCAAAATGCCGCTCATTCTATGGCAAATCTGATTCTGAACATGGCTACAGCACACTGAGGCAACCGACGTCGCAGAGAATTAACTAATTGAAAAAATTAAAGATTAATTATCTGCTCATCGGCATAGTAACCTTGCTGCTGGCAGTGGCCCTCTGGCCTTCAATCCCCTGGTTCGGCAAAGCCGAAAACCATATCGCCGCGATCAAAGAGCGGGGGGAGCTGCGCGTCAGTACCCTTCAATCCCCGCTTATCTACAGCGATATCAACGGCAAAATCATTGGTCTGGATTACGAGCTTGCTCAGCAGTTCGCCGACTACCTTGGCGTAAAACTCAGGGTCACCGTGCGCCAGAACATCAGCCAGCTTTTCGACGATCTCGATAACCATAACGCCGACATTCTGGCGGCCGGGCTGGTGTATAACACCGAACGCAGCAAAAACTATCAGCCAGGCCCGACCTACTACTCGGTTTCGCAGCAGCTGGTCTATCGCGTTGGAAGCCTGCGTCCACGCTCCCTTGCCACGATTAACGCGCAGCAGATGACCATCGCGCCGGGCCACGTGGTCATCGACGATTTGCGGGCATTAAAGGAGGCCAAATTCCCGGACCTCAGCTGGACCGTCGATCCTAAGCTCGGCACCACCGAACTGCTGGAGAAGGTGAAGGATAAGAAGCTCGCCTATACCATTGCCGACTCGGTGGCGATCAGTCTGTTTCAGCGCGTACACCCGGAAATCGCGGTGGCGCTTGATGTGACCGACGAACAACCGGTCACCTGGTTTACGCAATCAGGGGATGATCAGAGCGTGCCGGCCGCCATGCTTGATTTCTTTAACACCATCAATGAAGACGGTACGCTTGCGCGTCTGGAAGAGAAATATCTGGGGCACGGCGACGACTTCGATTACGTTGATACCCGCAGCTTCCTGCGCGCGGTCGACAGCGTGCTGCCAGATCTGCAGCCGTTGTTCGAGAAATACGCTCAGCAGATTGACTGGCGACTGCTGGCGGCAATCTCCTATCAGGAGTCGCACTGGGACGCCCAGGCCACCTCTCCGACCGGCGTACGCGGGTTAATGATGTTGACCAAAAATACGGCCCAGAGCCTTGGTCTGACCGATCGTACCGATGCGGAACAGAGCATCAGCGGCGGAGCGCGTTATCTGCAGGATATGATGGCGAAGGTGCCGGAAACGGTGCCGGAAGAGGAGCGGATCTGGTTTGCGCTGGCGGCTTATAACATGGGCTACGCGCATATGCTGGATGCGCGCGCGCTGACGGCAAAAACGAAAGGTAACCCGGACAGCTGGTCAGACGTCAAGCAGCGCCTGCCGCTCCTCAGCCAGAAACCCTGGTACAGCAGGCTGACCTACGGCTATGCGCGCGGACATGAGGCTTACGCCTACGTGGAAAATATTCGTAAATACCAGATAAGCCTGGTGGGTTATCTGCTGGAAAAAGAGAAGGAAGCCGCTGAAGCCCGGCAGCTCGCACAGAGCGACCCTGTCGTCTCACCTGAAGAGGTTAAACATCCGACGACTTCCATTCTGCCTTTTGTTGCTTTTTCTGCTGGCGACGCATTCGGAAGAAGTCACTTAACAGGCCCGAACACGCTGGTGCAAGTACCCCACCGATAGTTCTGACCTGATGATTCATCCCCGGGTGCCCCAGCACATCCATCAGCGAGCCGGCCGCGCCGGTTTTTTCATCCCGTGCCCCAAACACCAGCGTACCGATACGACTGTGCACCATTGCGCCAGAGCACATCACGCACGGTTCGAGGGTGACGTAGAGCGTGGTATCCAGCAGACGGTAGTTCTGCAGCACCAGTCCCCCCTGACGTAACGCCATGATTTCAGCATGGGCGGTAGGGTCGTGACGACCAATAGGCCGGTTCCACCCTTCCCCAATCACCTCATTATTATGCACCAGCACCGCGCCCACGGGCACTTCGCCCTCTTCCCAGGCACGTTTAGCCAGTGAGAGCGCATGGCGCATCCAGTATTCATGATCGCGTTCGGGATTGGACAACGGTTAATACTCCAGTCTAAAGCGGGCGGCATTATACACACCCGTTATATACACGTCATCCTTCAGGTGGGCCGCGACCGCCCTGCTCAACATCGCCGCGTACGGTTTGCAATGCAACCACAATAAATGGGCGTACAGGAAAGATTATTCGAGTTGCTGGAGCTCGCCCGACGGCGTGACGCGCCAGCGGTGCTGGCAAAAATAGAGTAGCGGATTATCCTGCTTGCTGTCGCTGTATCCGCTGTGCAGACGCAGCGGCGTCCCGATGCGCTTCTCCAGCTGGACCACTTTTTGGTGCCCAAGGCAGCGCATTGTCACCACCCAGCCGCCGCAGGCACGCGTAAGCTGGGTAGCAATGAGATTAACGCGCGGCAGCCACGGCGTATCACCATACACCTGCTCAACCAGCGGCTGCGGAGAACCAGTAATCAGCCAGATATCCGCGTCATGGGCGGCAAGATAGCGGGTAAGACGCGCCTGAACGACGGGAAACGCGGTCACATGACCGCGAAACCAGTGTACAAAATCCTGTTCGAGCGCCCTGAGTCTTGCCTCGCTGCGGCCAAAGGTGCAGCCCCACAGCAGCAGGCTCATCGGCCAGCGCGCGGCCCGACCTTTCAACAACAGCCCCATGCCGACCACGGGCAAGAGCGGCAACACCAGCAGCGCGTTGAGCGGCTGACGGCGCAGCAGATAGCGGATAAAAGCGCCAAACATATCCTGCTGATGTAACGTTCCGTCGAGATCAAAAAAGACAATTCGCCGCTCGTGGTTAGCCAAATCTTACTCCTCAGGGTCGTTGAATCCTAACAGCCAGGTGAACAGGAACCCGGCGATCACCGCAACCAGAAAGCCTAACAGATACAGCATCACTTTTCCGGTTACGATGGTTAACGCCAGCGGAAGCCCCGAGATCCCGAAGGTGATCACCGTTGCCACCTTCCAGTAGCTGATCAGCGCCCCACCAACGGCCCCGCCCAGACAGGCGGCCAGGAACGGCCGCCCCAGCGGCAGCGTCACCCCGAAAATAAGCGGTTCACCAATCCCCAGCAGGCCGACCGGCAGCGCCCCTTTGATCACTTTTTTCAGCCGTTGATTTCGGGTTTTCATCAGCACGGCAATCGCCGCGCCGACCTGGCCTACGCCGGCCATCGCGAGGATCGGTAACAGCGCGTTGTAACCATGTGCCTGCACCAGTTCAACGTGGATCGGCACCAGCCCCTGGTGGAGGCCCGTCAGCACCAGCGGCAGGAAGGTCCCGGACAGTACGGCCCCCACCAGCAGCCCACCGCGATCGATAGCCAGAGACGCGCCGTGGGCAATCGCCTCGGAGATCCAGCCGCCAAGCGGCTGCAGCGCCACAATGGCAATGCTGCCGGTGATAAGCGTGGTGAGCAGCGGATTGAGGATCAGCTCAATGGAGCCAGGCAACACGCTGCGCAGCTTTTTCTCTATCCAGCACATCAGGATGACAACCAGCAGAACCGCAATCACCCCGCCGCGTCCGGGCTGCAGCGCTTCACCAAACAGGGTTATCTGCGCGAGCTGCGGGCTGGAGAGGATCCCCGCCATCACGCCTCCCATCGCCTGCGAGCCGCCAAACACCTTCGCGGTGTTAACCCCCACCAGGATGTTCATAATCGCGAACACCGCACTGCCGAATATCGCCAGTATCCCCAACACGTTCGGGTAATGCGTGGCAAGATCGCCCACGATATCCGGCCGCTTCAGGATATTGATGATCCCGGTGATCAACCCGGAAGCAATAAACGCCGGAATAAGGGGAATGAAGACATTCGCCAGCTGGCGCAGCGCGTCGCTCATCGGCGCCTTGTATTTGGCTTTGGCCTGCGCTTTCGTTCGCTCCGCATCATTAATGGGTGCCGCGCCTGCACCGGCACCGCTCATCAGCGCGCGCATCGCATCCACCACCTGCGCCGCTTTTCCGGGGCCAACAATCAGCTGGTGCTGCTGGCCCTGTTTGACATAGCCGCTCACGCCGGAAAGCTGCTTAAGACGGACCACATCAAGCTGTTCGTCGTTATGTACCTCAACGCGCACGCGCGTCATGCAGTTTTCCAGACGCTGTATATTTTTCTCCCCGCCTATCCCCTGCAAAATATCGCCGGCGAGCGCCGCAATTTTTTCCATACACGCCTCTTATTTATTTTCTAATGCCGCCCGTAAGAACCCATGATGCGCATCAAGTCTCGCTCTGGCCGCTTGCGCGTTGAGTCCGCTGAGCAGCATCAAAATCGCCGGTTTCACCTCGTAGTCCGTCTGCTTTAATACGTTCCCGGCTTCGTCACGGCTTGCCCCCGTGGCCTCCATCACCATCCGGCAGGCTCTGTCGACCAGCTTGACGTTGGTCGCTTTCATATCCACCATCAGGTTCTGATAAACCTTCCCGAACTTCACCATTGCCCCGGTTGAAATCATGTTCAGTACCAGCTTTTGCGCGGTACCTGATTTCAGCCGCGTGGAGCCCGTCAGCGCTTCAGGCCCGACAACCGGCGAGATGGCAATATGGGCAACCTGCGCAATCGGAGAGCCGGGGTTGCAGGAGATAGCCACCGTGACGCAGCCCGCCTGTCTGGCGTATTGCAGGCCACCAATGACGTACGGCGTGCGCCCGGATGCGGCCAACCCGACCACCAGATCCTGAGGCGTCAACCTCAGCGCGTTGAGATCATCTTCGCCCAGCTGCGGGCTGTCCTCAGCACCTTCAACCGCCTTGAGTAGCGCGCCGGGGCCACCGGCAATCAGCCCGACAACCAGACCGTGCGGCACGCCAAACGTCGGCGGGCATTCTGAGGCATCCAGCACGCCAAGTCGTCCGCTGGTCCCGGCGCCCATATAGATAATGCGGCCGCCGGCCTTCAGCGCGTCCGCCGCCGCATCCACCGCCTTTGCCACCTCGGGTAATGTCGCTTTCACTGCCTGCGCGACCAGCGTATCCTGTTGATTAAAACGGGTAACCAGCTCAAGAGTGGACAGCGCGTCCAGATCCATGGTTTGCGGGTTACGCGTTTCAGAAACAAGCGATCCAAGATTCATTTTTTTGCCCTCTGGAATTTTTAATTCATAATAACCACACTATAATGGAATATAAAATTCATTCAGGCGAGCAAAATAGTTATTTGCTGAGGCAATCACATTTTCGCCAGGAGAACGTATGAACTGTTTAATTCGCATTCGCCAGCGTTACGCAGGCTTTGCCCAAAGCGACAAGAAGCTGGCGGATTTTCTGCTGGCGCAGCCCGACCATGCGCGCCACCTCAGTTCGCAGCAGCTGGCAAGCGAGGCAGGCGTGAGTCAGTCAAGCGTAGTGAAATTCGCCCAGAAGATTGGCTTTAAAGGCTTCCCGGCGCTCAAGCTGGCAATTAGCGAGGCGCTGGTGAGCAGCCCGAATCCGCAGTCCATGCCGGTGCATAATCAGATCCGTGGCGATGATCCGATGCGTCTGGTCGGAGAGAAGCTCATCAAAGAGAATGTGGCCGCCATGCACGCCACCCTTGACGTCAATAGCGAAGAGAAATTACTCGAGAGCGTGGATATGCTGCGCATGGCGCGGCGCATCATCCTGACCGGGATTGGGGCCTCCGGCCTGGTTGCGCGCAATTTTGGCTGGAAGCTGACCAAAATTGGCTACAACGCGATTGTCGAACAGGATATGCACGCCCTGCTCGCGACGGTGCAGGCGATGTCCGCTGACGATCTGCTGCTCGCCATCTCTTACTCCGGCGAGCGTCGCGAGATCAACATGGCCACTGATGAAGCCCTGCGCGCGGGCGGAAAAATTCTGGCGATCACCGGTTTTACCCCTAACACGCTGCAGCAACGGGCGACGCGTTGCCTGTATACCATCGCCGAGGAGCAGGCGACGCGCAGTGCGGCTATCTCCTCCACCAGCGCGCAGATGATGCTCACCGACCTGCTGTTTATGGCGCTGGTGCAGCAGGATCTGGAGCACGCGCCGGAGCGGATCCGCCACAGTGAAGCGCTGGTAAAAAAGCTAGTCTGAACAGAGAATGAGCGTATAATGCCCGCCCTGTTTGTGTTGTTTCTGAGAATGTTCTGATGGCGCTGTTAATCACCAAAAAATGCATCAACTGCGATATGTGCGAGCCCGAATGCCCGAATCAGGCGATCTCCATGGGTGAGCATATTTATGAGATTAACAGCGACCGTTGCACCGAGTGCATCGGCCACTATGAAACGCCGACCTGCCAGAAAGTGTGCCCGATCCCGAATACCATCCTCAGCGATCCGGCGCATGCCGAAAGCGAGGAGCAGCTCTGGGATAAGTTTGTTCTGCTGCATCACGCCGACAAACTTTAAGAGCCTGCCCCATCGGGGCTAATGCCCTTACTATTTTGACGCCGGGCAGCGTCCGACATGTCCACCTGCTCGCGGCGGTTTTCTGGCACTGTCGTGTCCAAACGGGTTGCGCCAGCTACGACCACAGTGACGGGCTTTAACTTTCGATAATCACCGTCGCACAGGCGTAGTGACGTTCATCGGCAAGCGTCACATGCATATGCGCGATGCCAAGTTTCTCTGCCAGCTTCTGCGCCTCGCCCCACAAACGCAGACGCGGTTTGCCCAGTTCATCGTTGAAAACTTCAAACTGATTAAATGCCAGACCGTTGCGAATACCGGTACCGAAGGCTTTTGCCGCCGCCTCTTTCACCGCAAAACGTTTGGCCAGAAAGCGTACCGGCTGCTGATGTGCCTCCCAGATAGCCCACTCGTTATCGCTCAGCACACGCCTTGCCAGACGATCGCCGCTACGGGCGATCACCGCTTCAATTCGGGCTATTTCAACGATGTCCGTGCCTAAGCCCAGAATCGCCATTACTGACGCGCTTCCAGCATCAGACGCTTCATTTCAGCAACCGCCTCTTTCAGGCCGCTCATCACCGCACGACCAATAATGGCGTGACCGATGTTCAGCTCGTGCATTTCCGGGATGGCCGCAATGGCTTTGACGTTGTGATAGGTCAGGCCGTGCCCGGCATTCACTTTCAATCCCAGGCTCGCCGCATAGGCGGCCGCGCTGGCGATACGCTCCAGCTCTTTTGCCTGAACGGCGTCGTCCTGCGCATCGGCATAACAGCCGGTATGAATTTCGATATACGGCGCGCCCACCTCAGCCGCCGCCTTGATCTGCCCGACATCAGCGTCGATAAACAGCGAGACCAGGATACCCGCCCCGGCCAGACG
>JAFACP010000010.1 GCA_023425455.1 Pseudomonadota bacterium
CTGGCGACGTACGCCTGCGCGGTGTCGAGATTCGGTTTTTCCACGAACTGCGCCACGTCAAACGCCACGCTGTCGCCCGCCCCCGGCGTCACCGCGCCGCGGCGAATGTAGCCGTAGCCGGTTTCCGGCAGATCCGGCACGATGCCGAAGGTCACCAGCTTGCCGCTGTCGGCATACGGGATGGCGGCGCGAACCGCGTCGCGGAACGCATCTTCCTGCTGGATGACGTGGTCCGCGGCCAGCACCAGCATCAGCGGGTCACACTCCGGGCTGCTGCGCTTCGCCGCCAGCGCCGCGAGGGCGATCGCCGGCGCGGTGTTGCGACCGGCAGGCTCCAGAATGATGTTCTCCGTCAGTTTGTTCAGCTGACGCAGCTGCTCGGCGACGATAAAGCGGTGCTGCTCGTTGCAGATCACCACCGGGCTTTCGCACTCCACGCCGTGCAGACGGTTTACCGTGGTCTGCAGCATGGTGAGATCCCCTTTCAGACAGAGGAACTGTTTTGGATAGAGCACCCGGGACAGCGGCCACAACCGGCTACCAGAGCCACCCGCCATCACGACCGGATACAAAGTGGTTTGACTCATGATTTATCCCCGAATATCTGCAATAAATTGGTTCAGCACGTTCTCTTTCTCGAGCGTGCGTTCGGCATATTCACGTGCCACCGTGTTCTCTTTCGGCATTGCCAGCGCCTGCTCAATGCCGGTGACCAGCGCCGGGACCGATTCCGGCTCGACGCAAACGGCGATCCCCGGATAGCTGGCGCACAGCTGGCCTAACTCGGTGTCCGGCTCGGCGGTGATCACCGCCGAACCGCCAACCGCTAAGATATTGGTCAACTTTGAGGGCAGCACCGCATCCGCCGCGCCGCGCTTTTGTACCACCAGATGACAGTCGGCCATCTTCAGCAGCGCAGGCAGTGCCTCGTAGGACTGCAGCGGGAAAAAGTTGACGTTGCTCAGGCCGCGTTCGCTGACCATTTTTTCCAGCCGCGCTTTACCGCCGCCCTGGCCGACAATCACGAACAGCCACGGCTGCTGGCGCAGCTGCTGCGCGGCGTCGATAACGCTCTCCAGCCCCTGCTTTTCACCAATGTTGCCGGAGTAAAGAATGATCTTTTGCCCTTCAGGCAGGCCGAGCTGCTGGCGCAGGGCCGCCGCGTCGCCTTCGCTGACCTCACGAAAACGCGCCACTTCTGACCAGTTGGGGAAAAAGATCACTTTTTCCGCCGCCACACCCTTCTCCTGCGCTTTATTCATCATCGAGCGTGAAATGGTCGAGACATAATCCACGTTATGCAGGCCACTGCGCTCAAAGGCGCTGGCAAGCTTCGCCACCTTGCCGCCCCTGCCGCTGCCCGCCATACCCAGACCGAGCATGGCGTCGACCTCATAATCCTGAATATGCAGCAGGGTGCGCGCGCCGGAGAGTTTGCCCAGCAGGCGCATGCCTGGCGTGCAGAACAGCGTCGGCACGACGCCAATGATGCGATCCGGCTTCCAGCGACGCTGGGCCATCAGCGGGAAGAAACTGCTGAAGGCGAAACTGCCTAAATGCAGCAACCGTTTTAGCGTCGAAGGCTGCTTCGGCACATACAGCGGGCAGCGCCAGACGGTGGCCGCCCCCTGCTCGCATTGATAGCGCCAGCTGGAGTAGCGCGCGCCCACCTGCCATTCCGGGTAGTAAGGCGGCGCGGTAATGACCCGCACCTCGTGGCCCTGGCTTACCATCCATTCGACCATTTCGCCGGTGTACTTGCCGATACCGGTTAATTCAGGCGCATAGTTGATCCCGTAAACGAGGATTTTCATAGGTCTGGCACCTCAGCCTGCCGGTCGGTGAGAAAATAGGCACGGCTGTTGTCATGGACGTTGTCGCTGGCCAGAAGCGTCTGCGCCTCCAGCCAGCGGAAGTCGTCGTGCTGAGTAGCGGGCAGACGCAGGTCGGCCATATTCACCTTCAGGCGAAAACCGAGCACCACGTAGTGAGTGGTGAACCCGGTACCGGAAAAGTTATCGTCATAGAAGTGCTGCCAGACGCCGAAGAACTGCCCTGCTGCCATCGGCAGGCGCAGGCCAAGCTCCGCCAGGGTAAGACGCTCAAACGCATCGGTAAGCGTCTCATCCTTTTGCACCCGCCCGCCGGGTACGAACCAGTACCCCTGCGCGGGGCGGTTGGTTCGTTTTCCCAGCAAGAACTCGCCGCGCTCGTTTTCAACGATCAGATCAATCGAGATAAGCGGAGTGGAGCGCACTACCGTGGCAAAATCTTCCTGACTTAAAAACATGGTTACCCCCGGAAGCGGTGCTGGTTTTCCAGGAACCACTCGTAGGTGCTGGCAAGCCCCTGTTCGAGCGACACCTCGTGATACCAGCCCAGCTGATGCAGACGCGTCACGTCCAGCAACTTACGCGGCGTGCCGTCCGGTTTGGTGGCGTCAAACACCACGCGGCCCTTGTAGCCCACCACCTGAGCAATGGTCTGCGCCAGCTCGCGGATGGTGCAGTCAATGCCGGTGCCGACGTTAATGTGCGACAGCATTGGTTCGGTGTTCTCCTGCCACACCTCGCGTGCCAGCTCCATCACATGAATGCTGGCGGCGGCCATATCATCCACGTGCAGGAACTCGCGCATCGGCGTACCGCTGCCCCACACCACCACGTCCGGCGCGTTGTCTACCGTTGCCTCATGGAAGCGACGCAGCAGCGCCGGGATCACATGCGAGTTACTCGGGTGGAAGTTGTCATGCGGCCCGTACAGGTTGGTTGGCATCACCGAACGGTAGTCGCGGCCATACTGACGGTTGTAGGATTCGCAGAGCTTGATCCCGGCAATCTTGGCGATGGCGTACGGCTCATTGGTGGCTTCAAGCTGGCCCTGCAGCAGTTCGCTCTCGGCGATCGGCTGCTTCGCCATTTTCGGGTAGATACAGGACGAGCCGAGAAACAGCAGCTTGTTCACGTCATTCAGGTGCGCCGCGTGAATGATGTTGCTCTCGATCATCATGTTTTGGTAGATGAAATCCGCCGGGTAGGTGTTATTGGCGACAATGCCGCCCACCTTCGCCGCCGCCAGATACACCTGGTCAATACGCTCGCGGGCAAAGAACGCCTGCACGGCGTGGCTGTCGAGCAGGTCCAGCTCCTCGCGCGTGCGGACAATCACCTCGACGTCGCCGCGCTGTTCCAGCAGGCGAGCAATCGCGGAACCGACCATTCCGCGATGACCGGCGACAAAAATACGTTGTTTGGTCATTCTCAGGACTCCAGCGCGATGGCCACCTCGTAGCCATGGGATTTCAGCAGGGAGTGTTTTTTCGCCGCTTCAAGATCTTTCGCCACCATCTCAGAGACCATCTCCTGCAGAGTGGTTTCCGGTTTCCAGCCCAGGGTTTCGTGCGCTTTGGTTGGGTCGCCCAGCAGGGTTTCCACTTCCGCAGGACGGAAGTAGCGCGGGTCAACCTGCACAATCACATCGCCCGGCTTGACGCCCGGTGCATCATGGCCGGTCACGGAGACCACAATCCCCTTCTCGTCCACGCCGGTGCCCTCGAAGCGCAGTTTGATGCCCAGCTGCGCGGCAGCCATTTCAACGAACTGACGCACCGAGTACTGCACGCCGGTTGCAATAACGAAGTCTTCCGGCTTCTCCTGCTGCAACATCATCCACTGCATTTTGACGTAGTCTTTGGCATGGCCCCAGTCACGCAGGGAGTCCATGTTGCCGAGGTGCAGGCAAGACTCCAGACCCTGGGCGATGTTGGCGATAGCGCGGGTGATTTTGCGGGTCACGAAAGTTTCGCCGCGACGCGGAGATTCGTGGTTGAACAGGATGCCGTTACAGGCGTACATGCCATACGATTCACGGTAGTTCACGGTGATCCAGTAGGCGTACAGTTTCGCCACGGCATACGGAGAGCGCGGGTAGAACGGGGTGCTCTCTTTCTGCGGGATCTCCTGCACCAGACCATACAGCTCAGAGGTGGAGGCCTGGTAGAAACGGGTCTTCTTCTCAAGGCCGAGGAAGCGGATCGCCTCCAGCAGACGCAGCGTCCCCATCGCATCGACGTCGGCGGTATACTCCGGCGATTCGAAGGAGACCGCAACGTGGCTCATCGCGCCCAGGTTGTAGACCTCATCCGGCTGTACTTCCTGCAGGATACGGGTCAGGTTGGAGGTATCGGTCAGGTCGCCGTAGTGCAGGTGGAATTTCGGGTTCGCCGCGTGCGGATCCTGATAGATGTGATCCACACGTTCGGTGTTGAAAGAAGAGGCACGACGCTTAATACCGTGAACTTCATACCCTTTTTCCAGCAGCAATTCTGCCAGGTAAGAACCATCTTGTCCGGTAACGCCGGTGATGAGAGCGACTTTAGACATGTTTATATTCCTCTGTACTTATCAAAGTTTTTCAGTTTCAACGCGTTCGCGTATCACCACTGCGGGGTTGCCACGGCAAATTTTATTTGCCGGAAGCGATTTAAAAACGCTGCTGCGGGCACCGACTACCGTGCCATCGCCAACAGAAACACCGGGTGCAACAAAGACGTCTGTTGCCAGCCAGCATTTTTCACCAATCACAACAGGCGAAGCGGTAATATCAAAATGCGGGCTCATAAAATCGTGGCTGCCGGTGCACAAATAACACTTCTGTGAAACCACCGAATTTGCGCCAATAGTAATATCGCCCAGCGTATATAACACCGCGTCATCCCCTACCCAGGCATAATCGCCAAGGGTTAATTTCCATGGATAGGTAATTTTCACCGACGGGCGAATCACTACGTTTTTTCCGATTTTTGCGCCAAACAGCCGTAATAAAAATGCCCGCCAGCGATACAGTATTTGAGGTGACCACGCAAATAAGGTTGCCTGCACCGCCCACCAGAGTTGAACTTTAATCCCACCCGCGCCGCGAAAACCTTTCGGCACGGTAAATCCGTTGAGTTCCTGCATTATCTTTCCTTATATTTCAGGCTTTGTTATATAAGGCTTTTGTTTTACCGGTAGTTTTCAACCGGAATAAATAAGATAATTCTGCCCAGAAGCCCGGCACGCGTAATATTTTACGCTGCACATTTTTTGCATCCCGGCACAAATCCAGATTATTCGACGTCGATACGCCGCCCATTGAAAATTCCGACACCAGCCCTTTAATGCGCCGAAACGGATAACCAGACTTATACAAACTGGCCGCCAGCGCGTAGTCGGAAGAGACGCTGTACTGCAGGTCATAAGGCTGTTTTTTCAACCCGCGAAGCGGGAAGAAAATAGCCTGATGGCTGGCCGGCAGGCTGTGATAGATATACCAGCCGGGCTTCGCGCGGCGACACGCTTTATTGCCATTACCGAAATCCAGCAGCGCATCGCCAATATACATGGCCTCTTCTTTCTGGCGGGTTAACTGGCGGGCAAACAACGCCACGTCCTCGTGGAACACATCGCCGGAATTAAGGAAGATGGCATACTCGCCCTGCGCCAGTTCGATCCCTTTATTCATCGCATCATAGATGCCTTTATCTTTCTCGCTGATGTAGCGTAAGTTGAACTCGCCGTTGAGTTTTTCAAGAAACTGCGCGGTGCCATCGTCAGAGCCGCCGTCGACCACGATCCACTCAAAGGTGATGGCGGGATCGCGCGCCAGGTTGCGCAGCGAGCGCCAGGTTTTCACCACGCCCTCGTAGTTACGAAAGGCGACAGTAACGACGCTAAGAAACATAAACTACCTCATCATGAATTCGTAATATTCAGCGCCTTGCGCAAAATAAACGGACAGACAATCAAGAATGCATATTCCGGGCTAAATATTGACCCGGTGAAAAATAGCGATACCGGTGTAAAAAGATACAGCTGCACACGAAAGTTCTGATTGTCGCCAAACGCATTAATCATCATTTTAAAAACTTTAAACAGATACCAAAGCGTCAACAGTACGGCGAACCACGAAAAATAAATAATTAACAGATACAGGCCATTGTCTATGGTTTTCCCGACGTCCGCACCGTTAAAGATTCCGAATGATGCAACATATTCGTAAAGTGAGCCAAATCTTACTACGCCATCAATATGGGTTAAGGAATAACCCACCATCACCAGCGGACCAATGATCCGATAATAGGACGATGAGCCTTCTGTACCCAAATCCCCGAGACGTTCAGAGATATACGGGAATGCAAATATCACGCCCACCAGAAATACCGCAAAAGAGATAATCGCCAGCGGCAGTTTTTTCTTGATTGCATCCTTGTTCAGATACTGAAACGCCCACTCCAGCAGGTAGAACAATATAAATGTCATCACCCCTGAGAACGAGCCTGACAGAACAATTCCTGCAAGAATCATAGCATCGGTTTTAGGGGTTTTGATACCAAACTGTTTGATGCTGAGCCAAATTGAGATTAATGCCAGAGCAAAAAACGCTGGTTCAAAATAGAGCGCAGTCGTTCGCTTTCCCCCAAACTTAATGAAGTTCAGTACATAGCTGTTACTGTAAATGAGATATTTCGAAATTATTTCCATCAGGCTACTGCCACCTGTCAGAATAATTTGCGCCATCTCCATCGCTGCCAGCATAACAATTAAGGTCACGACAAGATAAAAGAACCTGAGGATTTTCCGATAATTGTGCGGCGACACCGTTTTAAAGCGAATACTCCAGACCATGCCGATAATAATAACGATATAGACAAACAGCATGGTTGAAGTCACATATTTGCCGGCATCCAGCGACTGACCAAACAGGTAGTTAAACGCGGTCAGCGCAACCCCGATGCCAAGGGCGATCATCAGCTTCCTGAGGTGAATTTTCTCGACATACAGAAGTAATAAAACCGGCAGGAAGGTGACGATGGTTATCGGGAAACTTTCGCCCAGCTGGGCAATTTTGACGTTGACCAGCAGGTAGATGAGCGGCAGCAGCAGATAACTACAGATTCTGATAGAACGAGACATACTCCTCCAGCATCTGTTGTCCACTGTACGCTTTACGGCTGCGGGTGCGGAACGATTCCAGGTCAGTGGCAAAAACGGCCTGCGCGATGTCGGCCTTCGGCAGCTGCACCAGCGGCAGAACCTCGTCTTCACTGAACGTTTTACCGCCGGATTTTTCCAGCACTTCCCGCGCCGCGTCGCTGTGGGTGGCAATCACCGGCACGCCGATTGACAGCGCCTCACAGAGGATCAGCGGGTAGTTATCCACCCGGGAGCTAAACACCAGCGCGTCCATCTCATTCAGGGCGCTCATCAGCTTGCGTTTGTCGGTCTCAAAGCCGTGGTTAACCACGTTCTTCCCCTCGAACGGTGAGAACTTGCCGAAGGTGTGCAGCTCAATGCGCTCGCCGAGCGCCATCATGTCGCGGACCAGCTGCTGATTCGTTTTGCCGTCATAGCGCAGATCGTGCGCCACCACCGCGATTTTCGGTTTACCGGTGGTCTGCGCCACCGGCTCCAGCTCCGCCAGAATGGCTTCG